>DATEOL010000382.1:0-10062 GCA_035274025.1 Gemmatimonadales bacterium
AGGTGGACCTTGTTCAGGTCCTCCGCCGCGATCGCTTCCTCGATCAGGGTCCGCGCGAACAATCCCACCACGCCGAGCGTGAGCAGGATCGCGACCCAGCCCGCGGGCGAGAGCGTATTGAGGCTCCAGATTACCACCCCGGCGCCAAGGCAGGTCACCAGGTAGCCGACCACTTCCCAGCGCAAAATGAAGAGCCGCTCCTCGAGGGGCAGCTTGGCGCGGACCAGGAGGCTGAAGTAGAAGAGCGAGCGGGACGAGAGGAAATAAGCACCCGCGAGTACCGCGGCCGCCGGCATGAAGTCGAGCGAGAGTTCCCTGATCGAGACCAGGCGGAGACTCGCGAGGTAATAACCCGCGGCCGCGGCGACCGCGATCACCTCGCGTCCCGCGTTCACCAGCCCCGCGATGAGTGATTTCCGGAGCCAGAGGATGTCGCTGCCGGCGACGCCGAGCGCCACGGCGAGCAGCACCGTGGAGAGCGGCGCGATCACCAGGCCCACGAGGATCGGCAGTCCCGTCTGGGTGAGATAGGAATACTTGCTGAGGCGGACGGGTGACATCCGCATCGCGAAAGTTCCCACCACCAGGGCCACCAGGGTGACCGGCTGCGCGGTCCAGCGCCAGTCGGTAACGACCCCGAGGACCAGGATCAGGAGGCCGCCGAAGATCAGCAGCCGGGCGTAGCCCTGCAGGATGCGCTGGAGGTCCGCCCCGAGGGGCTGGACCTCAGAGGAAGTAGGGGTCAAGTTCGAGTCCGAAGCGGTCAGCGTTGGTGACCTTCACGATCGAGCGCGCGAACCCGCCGCCCTCGGCCCGGTCCGAGAGGTCCACCGTGACTCCGGGTGGGGGGAGGTGGGCGCCGTTCGGGTCGATCACGAGGGTGACCAGCGGACGGTTGAGGAATTGCGGATCGGGATTCGCCCCGGCAACCACACCTACTTCGAAACTGTCCAGGATCACGCAGGTCCCCACCGGGTAGATCCCGATGAGGTTGATGAGCGCCTTCACCACGATGGGATCGTAGCCCCGGCGGGGATTCTCCCACATCTCGCGCAGGACCTCGTCCGGCTCGATGGGAATGGTCTGGTACGCCCGCCGGCTGGTCGCCGCGTCGAATCCATCGGCCACCGCCACCAGCCGTGAGAAGATGCCAAGCGAACGGGGCCGGATGTGCTTCGGGTATCCGGTCAGGTCCATTTTCATGTGGTGTTCGTGCGCGACGAGAATGGATCGATACGGCGTCTCCTCGTACCCGCGGAGCCCGAAGAGCGAGAGCGCGCCGCGCCAGGCATGGGTCTGCAGCAGGCGCCATTCGTCTTCCGTGAGGCCGCTCGCCTTGTTGAGCACCTCGATCGGGATGCGTGCCTTGCCGATGTCGTGCAGCAGCGCGGTGAGGCCGAGATCGTACAGCTGCAGTTTGGTGAGCCCGATCTTCCGCCCCAGCGCCACCGCGAAAATGCAGACGTTCACCGAATGGGTGAAGGTGTACTCGTCATAGTCGCGCAGGGTGGTGAGTCCCATGATGCTGGTCTCGTTGGTCAGCACCTGGTCGACCAGCATCTGCACCGCGCGCTTGGCCTTCTTGATGTTGGTGGTGCGACCAAGCCGGACCGAGTTCACCACTTCCTTGGTGACGGCCACGCCGTGGGAGTAGGTGCGCTTGGCCATCTCGCGCGCGTGCCGCTCGTCCTCGGCCTCGCGGGTCTGCTGGACGTCGAGGTGCCCGATCTGCGCCGCGTCCATGCGGTCGACCAGGGTCTGGAAGATTTCTTCGGGATCGGCGTCCCCCGCCACGCTGAGCAGGATGCTCAGGAATGCCTGCCACTCCTTGCGTTCGACGCCGGTGTGCACCAGCAGTGTCCCGATGTCGAAAGTGCGGAGCAGGTTGTGGACGTGGGAGAACGACGCGTAGTTGTCGAGCTCGAGGCGAAGCCGGGTGCCGTTGACGAACAGGAAGTCGCCCGAAAGCCGGATTTCGATGTCGGTCTCCCGGTCGAGCAGCACCCTGGCGGAGCGCTCCATGTCGTCGAGGGAGCGTTGCACCGCGGCGTTCTCGAGCGGATAGAGCTTGAGGCTCCGGAGCGCGGCGTACAGGTCCACGAGGAACCCGCGTCCCGCGTGACGGAGGAATCCGTCATCGACCTCGGCGCCGACGGAGCGGTTCGCCTCGGTCATCCCGGCCACTCGCGGAGCAGCGATGTCGCGGCGTGCCGCACCGGGAGCTCCTTGTCGTTCTGCACGTCCTCCACCAGCATCCGCGCTTCCGCCGTGCGCAGCTTGCCCAGGGCGTAGACCGCGCAGGTGCGCACCTCGGTGGACGACTTCCGCTGGAACATCCCCTTGGGTACGAGCAGGCCGCGCAGCGTCTCGAGCGCGGGGGGGCCCGCGACCGAGGCGTACGCCTCGAAGACCTGGCGCTGCTCGGAGCGCTCGCGCGCCGGTCCCTTCCCCTGCACCGCGGCCTCGAGCCGACGAAGCCCGCCGGCCCACGCCCGTTTCGACACCGCCGTCACGGCGGCGACGCGCACCTGTCGATCGGTATCATCGATCGCCGGCTCCAGGGCCGTCATCGCGCCCGGCGTGCCGAGGGTCGCGAGCACCTCGACCGAGGCGAGGCGCACCTCATTCGAGTCGTGCCGCACCAGCTCGCCCACGGGGAGGACGGCGGCCTGGAGTCCCAGGCGGCCCGCGAGCCGCACCGCGCCGGGAAGCGCGTCGGGCTCGAGGTTCCGCAGCAGGCGGAGGAGCTCGGCACTGTTCGCCATCGCGAGTCGTTCGGCCGCCGTCGCGATCGTGGTCTTCACCACCGCCGACGCGAGACGCGGCAGCTGGTTGAGGATGGTGCCGAGCGCCGGCGCGCGGAGCTCGCGCAGGACCTCGCCCAGCTCGTCCTCGGGAGGGAGCGTGGCCGCCTCGTCGAGCGACTGCAGCAGCTGCGCGATGGTCTCCGGCTGGCTCAGCCGGCCTTCGAACGCCTCGACGCGCTGCAGCGCGCCCTGATCCACGTTCTTGCCGTCCTTGAGCGAACGCAGCTCGCGCAGGATTGTGGCGAGGGTGTGGAAATCACCGCGGATCAGGAGATTGGGGAACAGCGTCTCGAGGACACCGACAATTTCGGCGCGGGTATCGGGGTCCTCCTGCAGCTCGAAGATGTCGAAGAGCACCGAGAGCGCGGCGATGCGCGTATCGCGAACGTATTCCTCCTCGACCTGCCCGCGCAGCGCGGCAATCTCCACTTCATCGAGGAAGTAGAGCGTGGAATCGAAGTCATCGAGGTCCACCATCCCTTCGGGCTTGGCGGACTGCACTTCCTGGCGCACCTGCTCCTGGACCAGGGTCTCGCTCTTCTGGGCCTGCAGGTCGAGCGCCTGCGGATCATAGACCCAGGGATCGGAGATGACCTCGGCGAACTGATAGGTGACCTTCTGGAAGTCCTGCTCCCAGAGCAGCGTCAACAGGTCATCGCTGGCGTCCGCGCTCAGGTGGCGGGCCCGGGTGACGGTCTGGAGAAAGCGGCCGAACTCGCCTTCCTCGACGCCCTTCCGCAGGGTCAGCACCCGCATGCCGTCCTTGTAGAGGCCCCACGCGAAGGACTCGTTTTTCGACGGCTGCTCGTAAACCGGGTGCTCCTCCCAGATCAAGTCGGTTTCGCGAACAAAAAGGGTAATCTCGTCGAGCACGGCCCAGACCGGCGGGAAGGACTCCCGGAGCTGGAACTCGGCCCGCTGATACATCGGGTTGTTGGGCATGTACATCTGAAACGCCCGGAGAGCCTTGACGATGTTCCGGACCAGTTCCTCGACGTGGGAGACGGGGAGGATTTCGGCGTCGATGCTCACGACGGCCGCTCGGCCCGTGGGGCGGACAGGAGAGAGGCGGGAAAGCGGCTCATATCATTGGGATGCAAAAAGCTAACACCCGTGACCGAATGCATGTATCGACCACGGTCTTGCGGTTCGGCGTGTCTTCGGGTACTGTTGTTCGGGCTTCGTTCGGCCACCCGTCCAGGAGACATATGCCGCTCACCAAACGCCAGCGGGAAATCCTCACCTATCTCGAGGGGTACATCGCCCAGCGAGGCTACGCGCCGAGTTTTGAGGAGATCGCGGAGCACTTCCAGTTCGCGTCCCTGGCAACCGTGCACGAGCACCTCACCAACCTCGAGAAGAAGGGCTTCATTCGGCGGTCGTACAATGAGAGCCGCTCGGTCGAGGTGGTCCCGCCAAAAGGCACAACTGGTGCCACTGAAGTCCCCCTGCTCGGCAAGGTGGCCGCCGGCATGCCGATCGAGGCCCTCATGCACCAGGAAACCCTCTCGGTGCCGGACACCATGGTGCCCCGCCGGCGCGGGCCCAATTACGCCCTGCGTGTCGCGGGCGACTCGATGATCGACGAGCACATCGCCGACGGCGATTTCGTGGTGGTGCACGGGCGCCAGACCGCCGAGAACGGCGAGATGGTCATTGCCCTGGTGAACGGTTCCGAGGCGACGGTCAAGAAGTTCTACCGGGAAAACGGGGGCTGGATTCGTCTCCAGCCCGCCAATGTCACCATGCCTCCATTGCGATTCCAGGAGAATGAAGTGCTGATCCAGGGCGTCGTCGTCGGAGTCATCCGCAAGTACTGAGTCTCAGCGTCTCCAGCGTCTCAGCGTCTTATCGTCTCATCGTCTCTTCGTCTCTTCGTCTCATCGTCCCAAGGTTCCACGAACCTGGGATGAGACGGCGAGACCCTGAGACGAGGAGACGAGGAGACGATGGGACGCTGAGACGCTGAGACGATGAGACCGTTTGAGACGGGCCCCCCGATCGACTAGATTTCGCCCCGATGGACCGGACGATCTACGCCCGTCTCCAGTACGACGGAAGCCGCTTCGCGGGCTGGCAGATTCAGCCAGACGCGCGGACGGTTCAGGGCGAAGTCGAGGCGGTGTTGCTCCGCCTTCTGGGCCATCCCGTCAGGGTGCACGCGGCGGGTCGTACCGATGCCGGGGTCCACGCGCTCGGAATGGCGGTCAGCGCCATCGTCCCCGCACGCTGGACCCCGGACGCGCTTGGTCGGGCGCTGAACGGGTTGCTCCCGGCCGATTGCCGGGTTGTCGAGGCGCGCGAGGCGCGCAGCGGATTCCACGCGCGATACTCCGCGGCCGGCCGGCGATACGCCTATCGTGTTGGAGTCGACGCCAACGCGAAGTCGCCGTTCCGGCGTCCGTTCGAGTGGGCGCTCGACCATGTCCCGGAGCGGGCAATCCTCGAGCGCATGGCGCGAGGGCTCCGCGGCACCCACGATTTTCGGGCGCTCGCGGTGCACACCGGCGAGCGGGAGAACTGTCGCTGTACGATCCGCCAGGCCGAATGGGTGCCACGGATCCAGGATCGCGGCGTCGAATTTCACGTGGCAGCCGACCGGTTCCTGCACCACATGGTGCGGATCCTGGTGGCCACGATGATAGACGCCGCGCTCGGACGAAGGCCGGAAGGCGATCTCGCCCCGCTGCTGGGACAGGATCCCGGCGTGCGCGCGAGTCCACCGGCGCCGGCGCACGGCCTCTACTTCGTGCGCGCCGAGTACCCGGCGCACTGGTTCCGCCTGGACGAGGACCCTGGATGATCGTTCGTCCCACTGCCCTGCTCGCTTTCGCCCTGGCCCTGGGCTGTTCCGACGCGCCCGCACCGGTTCAGGCCGCAGCGCAGTCGCGTCCCGCGCCCCCGTCCACCCAGGCTCCCCTCGACGCATCACGCCGGACCGCCATCGTCGGGGCAGTCGAGCGATTGTCTCCCTCGGTGGTCTCGGTCCGCGCGCAGGGTCGGCGCCAGGTCGAGAACAACGGATTCTTCGATTTTTTCGTCCCCCGCCAGCGGGAGCAGGCCTACGAGAGCTTCGGCACCGGCTTCGTCTTTCGCGCCGACGGTCACATCATCACCAATCAGCACGTCGTCGCGGGAGCCGACTCGGTCACGGTCTCACTCGCCGATGGAACGGACCTCGACGCCAGGATCGTCGGCGAGGATCCCACCACCGATATCGCGGTGCTCAAGGTGGAGCGACGTGATCTCGCCGTCGTGCCGATCGGGAAAAGCACCGACCTCATGGTCGGCGAATGGGTCGTGGCACTCGGCAATCCCTACACCTACATGCTCGGCAACTCCGAGCCGACCGTCACCGCGGGGGTCGTGAGCGCCACCGGCCGCAACATCCTGCCGTCCCGCCAGGCGGCCGGTCTCTATCTCGACATGATCCAGACCGACGCGCCGATCAATCCCGGCAACTCGGGCGGGCCGCTCGCCAACGCACTGGGCAACGTGATCGGCGTCAATTCCTCGATCTTCACCCAGAGCGGGGAATCGATCGGGCTCGGCTTCGCGATCCCCATCGAGCGCGCGCTGCGCGTTGCGGAAGAGATCATCAAGTCGGGCGACGTGCGTCGGGCCTGGACCGGCCTCGATGTGGCCGGAGCCGGCAACATGCGCGAGTGGAAGAGCTCGGGAGGGGTGCAGGTCGTGAGCGTGGCGGCGGGCGGACCGGCCGCGCGCGCGGGCATCACCGAAGGCTCCATTCTGGTCCAGGCCAACGGGCGCCAGCTGCGCAACTTTCTCGACTGGGAAGCGGTGAAGCTCGACCTGCACGTCGGGGACGCGGTGGAAGTCGTCGAGCGCGAGGGTTCCCGGACGGTCACGCGCCGGATCACGACGGCCGACCTGCCCACGGTGTCCTCCGCGAAGGTGAACGTCCTCAAGGGGCTCGAGCTCGTCACGGTGACCCCGGCGGTGCAGACCGAGCGCCGGATACGCTCCGAACAGGGTGCCCTCGTCTTTCGAGTGACCCCGGAGGTGGCTGGTGCGGTAGGCCTCACCGAGGGCGACGTGATCATCGGCATCAATCGCACCCGGGTGACGTCCGCGCAACAGGTCGCCGATCTGCTGGGCGCGCTGCGTCCGCGGGAGCCGTTCCGGCTCTACTTCGAACGGGGTGGACAGGTGGGCTACACCGATCTGGCGTTCCGATGAGCGGCGATCGCTGGCAGTCTCCTCTGGGGCAGCGCTATGCCTCCCCCGCGATGCAGCAGCTGTGGGGAACCTCGCACCGCATCGGGCTCTGGCGGCGTCTCTGGCTGGCGCTCGCGGAGGCCGAGCGGGAGCTGGGACTCGTGATTCCCGAGCCGGCGATCGAGGCGATGCGGGCACATCTCGACGACGCCGACCTCACGGTGGCCGCCGCCTACGAGAAGAAGTTCCGCCATGACGTCATGGCGCATGTCCATGCCTTCGGTGACCAGGCGCCCACGGCTCGCGCCTTCATCCATCTCGGCGCGACCAGCGCGTTCGTCACCGACAACGCCGACCTGCTGGTGATTCGCGAAGCCCTGCGGCTGCTCCTGGGCCGGCTGATCTCGGTCAGCGAGAAGCTGGGCGCCTTCGCGCGCAGGAATGCGGCGCTCCCCTGCCTGGCCTACACCCATTTCCAGCCGGCGCAGCTCACCACCGTCGGCAAGCGCGCGACCCTCTGGGCCCAGGATTTCGGACTGGACATCGAGGCGTTCACGAGCCTGATCGAGAGTCTCCGGTTTCACGGCTGCAAGGGGACCACCGGGACCCAGGCATCGTTCCTGGATCTCTTCGATGGCCTTCACGAGAAGGTGCGCGAGCTCGACCGGCTGGTCACCGAGCGGATGGGCTTCGGCGCATCGTTCTCGGTCAGCGGCCAGACCTATCCCCGAAAGACCGACAGCGCGGTCCTCGACGCGCTCTCCGGCGTCGCGCAGTCCGCGGCCAAGATGGCCGGAGACCTTCGGTTGCTGCAGCACGAAGGTGAGCTGCTCGAGCCGTTCGAGTCCGACCAGATCGGATCGAGCGCGATGGCCTACAAACGGAACCCGATGCGCTCCGAGCGCATCGGGGCGCTCGCCCGCTTCGTGATCTCGCTCCAGTCCAACGCGGCGCAGACTGCGGCCACGCAGTGGCTCGAGCGCACGCTGGACGATTCGGCCAACCGACGCCTCTCCCTGCCGGAAGCGTTCCTCGCGGTGGACGCGATCCTCATTCTTGCCGAGAACATCGCGGGCGGGCTCGAGGTGCGGGAGGGAGTCATCCGCCGCCACGTCGACGAGCAGATGCCCTTCATGGCGACCGAGCGCTGGCTCATGCTCGGCGTGAAATCGGGTGGTGACCGGCAGGAGCTGCACGAGGTGATTCGTCGCCACAGCATGGTGGCCGCCGAAGCCGCGAGCAAGGGCCAGCCCAACAACCTGCTCGAGCGGCTGGGGGCGGAAGCCGCGTTTGCCTCCGTGCCCGCGGCGAGGCTGCAGGCCGAGCTCGATCCCGCGCGATACACCGGCCGGTCCGAGCAACAGGTCATCGAGTTCATCGCGGACTATCTCACACCGTTGCTGGCCCGGGCTCGTCCCGTCGCGGCGACCCCCGAACCCATGGAGCTTTTCGTATGACCAGCACGCTCGCCGCCAGCTCGCTCCCGCTGCCCCTCCTTCGGAAGGGGAAGGTCCGCGAAGTGTACGAGGTGGACGAGGGGCGGCTGCTGCTCGTCGCCAGTGACCGCGTCAGCGCTTTCGACGTCGTGATGCGCGAGGCCGTTCCGTTCAAGGGCGCCGTGCTCACCCAGCTTTCCTCGTTCTGGTTCGCCCGCTTCGAAGGACTGCTCGCCCACCACTGCCTGACCGCCGACGCCGGGACCATCGTGACCGCGGTCCCCGCCCTCGCTCCCTACCGGAGCCAGCTCGCCGGACGCGCCATGCTCTGCCGCCGGACCACTCCGGTTGCCTTCGAGTGCGTCGTCCGCGGCTACCTCGCCGGAAGCGCCTGGAGTGAATACCGCAAGACCGGCACCCTCGCGGGCGAGCCGATGCCCACCGGCCTGGTCGACTCGTCCCGCCTGGGCCAGCCGCTCTTCTCGCCGGCCACGAAGGCCGAGAGTGGTCACGACGAGAACGTCCCCTTTTCCCGTGTCGTCAACGACCTCGGCGCGGAGCTGGCCAATCGCCTGCGTGACGTGAGCCTCACCATCTATGGAGCGGGACGCGACTACGCCGAGTCGCGGGGGATCATCCTCGCGGACACCAAGTTCGAATTCGGCATCGACTCCGACGGCGCACTCCGGCTCATCGATGAAGTCCTGACGCCGGACTCCTCGCGCTTCTGGCCCGCTGACGGCTACGCGCCCGGACGCTCCCAGCCCAGCTTCGACAAGCAGCCGCTGCGCGATTATCTCGCGGGGGTGAAGGAAGCCGGCAGGTGGAATGGCGAGGCGCCGCCTCCGCCGCTCCCGGCCGAGGTGGTGGACGCGACCAGTCGCCGGTACCGAGAAGCCTACCGCCGGATCACGGGACGGGAGCTCGAGGTCCGCTGATGCGCATCGCGCCGGAGGGATGGCCGTTCATCGCCACGGCGCTGCTGATCGCCGGGGCGCTGGCGGTCTTCCGCCTCTGGATTCCGTTCGGCGCGTGGATGATCATCGCGATCTGGGTGATCGCCTTCTTTCGCGATCCGGTGCGCCAGGGTCCCCGGGGCGACAAGCTCGTCATCGCGCCGGCCGATGGCAAAGTCATCAGCGTGATCCCGATGGCCGAGTCCACCTTCGTGGGGGGACAGGCCACGCGGATCTCGATCTTCATGAACGTGTTCAACGTGCACGTCAACCGGTATCCGATCGACGGAGTCGTGGAGCACCGCGACTACAAGGCGGGCGCGTTCTTCAATGCGGCCGCGGAGAAGGCGAGCGCGGAGAACGAGCAGTCCAGCGTCGGCCTCAAGACCGATTACGGCCGGGTGCTGGTGCGCCAGATCGCCGGCCTCGTCGCCCGCCGGATCGTGACCGACGGCAAGAAGGGCGACAGCGTCCGGCAGGGCGAGCGGATGGGACTGATCCGCTTCGGGTCCCGGGTCGATGTGTTCGTGCCCGCCGGCATCGAGGTCCGGGCCCGGGTGGGCGACGTGACCAAGGCGGGACAAACGGTCATCGCGGAGTGGCCATGACTGCTCCCATCCATCCGGCCCCGAAGCCCCGCGGCGTCCGCCGGGTCGTCTTCGTGGCGCCGAGCGCCTTCACGCT
>DATEOL010000383.1:0-4062 GCA_035274025.1 Gemmatimonadales bacterium
GAAGCCGTAAGCCGTAAGCCGTCAGCCGTCCCTGTCGCCCGTACCCTGTCGCCCATAGCCTAATGCCCATGCTTGCACTGCTTCTGTTTGCCGCCCAGGTCCAGTCCGCCGACGCCTACGACGTCGTCATCACCAACGCCCGCCTCATCGACGGCACCGGTCGCGTCGCCCGCGCCGCCGACATCGGCGTGCGGGGGGGCTGGATCGCGAAGGTCGGCGCCGCGGGCTCGCTCCGCACCGCACTCGCGAAGGACCGGCTCGACGCGAAGGGCCTGGTCGTGGCACCCGGGTTCATCGACGTCCACAGTCACACCGACGAGGCGATCTCCGATTCCGGTCGCCGCTACAACGAGGGTGCCATCCGGCAGGGCGTCACGACGGTCGTCGGGGGTCCCGATGGGGGCGCTGCCCCCTCCGACATGAAGACCCTGATCGCGGCGCTGGGCCGCCAGGGCGCGGGGACCAACCTCGCGATGTACGTCGGGCACAATGGCGTCCGCGCCGAAGTGATGAAGGACTCTCAACGGCAACCTACCGCTGATGAATTGACCCGGATGAAGGCGCTGGTCCGCGAGGGGATGGAGCTGGGCGCGGTCGGCTTCTCGACCGGCCTGATGTACGAGCCGGGCATGTGGAGCAACACCGACGAGGTCATCGAGCTGGCGAAGGAAGTGGCGCCGTTCCGCGGCATCTACGACTCCCACGTGCGCGACCCGGTCAAGCGCTTCCTCTGGTCCGACGAGGAAGTGATCAAGGTGGGCGAGGGGGCAGGGATCGCGCCCAAGATCGGGCACGAGAAGGCAGTCGGGCTCGAGAACGCGGGCAAGATCCGCGACGTGATCCAGCTGGTGAACGCGGCGCGGGCCCGCGGCGTGAACGCTGTGACCGACCAGTACCCCTATGACGGGGCGGCGACCGCGCCGCTCCGGGGTATCATCGTGGTCCCGCGCGAGCTGCTCAAGCCGGGCTTCGACGTCGCGGCGGCGCTCAAGGACCCGGGAACCCGCGCCCAGCTCAAGCAGGCCAGCGAGAACGGCATCAACGGCGGGTTCGCCTGGATCAAGGCGACGGGCTACTCCAGCATGCGGATCACCACCTCGCGCGAGCGGCCCGCGCTGGTGGGCAAGTACCTGAGCGAGCTGGCCAAGGAACGGAAGCAGGATCCCTTCGACCTGGTGAGCGACCTCCTCACCACCGGCAAGGACACCATCGGGATCACCCTCGGCGCCATCAAGGAAGCCGACGTCCAGCTCCTCATGAAGCAGCCCTGGAACATGATCGGGAGCGACGGAGGGTACGCCGACAGCAAGTCACGGCCGCAGGGCCATCCCCGCTCGACCGGTACCTTCCCGCGCGTGCTGGGACACTACGTGCGCGAGGCCAAGGTCCTGACCCTCGAGGACGCGGTGCGAAAGATGACCTCGCTTCCCGCCGACTTCGTCGGCCTTCGCGATCGGGGCAGGGTGCAGGAGGGGCTCGCGGCCGACCTGGCGATCTTCGACCCGGCCACGGTGGCGGACAAGTCGACCTGGGCTCAGCCGCAGCTCATGGCGACCGGGATCCCTCATGTGATGGTCAACGGGACCTTCGTCCTACGAGACGGCAAGCTTACCGGGAAGACGCCGGGTCGCTACCTGAGAGCCGTCCACTGACCCATCTGGCGATCTGGTGCTCTGGTGATCTGGCAATCTGGCGATCGGTTGCCTTGATTTCGCTGAGATTCCGGTCACCAAGATCGCCAGATCGCTCGATCACCAGATAGGAGTCCTATGCCAGTCCTACCCCCAATCAATTTGAAGCGGTGGATCGAACAGCACCGCGAGCTCCTCAAGCCGCCCGTCGGCAACAAGATGGTCTGGAAGGACTCCGAGTTCATGGTGATGATCGTCGGCGGTCCGAACCAACGGAAGGACTTCCACGTCGAGGACGGCGAGGAGTGGTTCTACCAGGTCGAGGGCGACATCACGGTCCGGATCATCGAGGATGGGCAGGTCCGCGACATCCCGATCCGCGAAGGCGAAATGTTCCTCCTTCCGCCCAACATCCCGCACTCGCCGCAGCGTCCCGCCAACACCGTGGGACTCGTGATCGAGCGCCGGCGCGCCGAGGACGAGCAGGATCACCTGCGCTGGTTCTGTGAGAAGTGCGGCCAGGAGCTGCATGACGCCGAGTTCCATCTCGTCGACCTCGGCAAGCAGCTCCGGCCCATCATCACCGAGTTCTACGAGAAAGAACAGCTCCGGACCTGCAAGCATTGCGGACACGTGATGTCCATTCCCGGAGCTCCCGCACCGAAATAGCCGCGTGAGCGACGCGCTCCGGATCGACCTCCATACCCATATCCTGCCGGAGCGCTGGCCCGACCTGAGGGAGCGCTACGGGTATGGAGGCTTCATTGCGCTCGACCACTTCGCGCCCTGCCGCGCCAGGATGATGATCGACGGCAAGGCCTTCCGCGAGATCACCGACACCTGCTGGGACCCGGTCACCCGGATCCGCGAGTGCGATCGCGACCGGGTTTCGGTCCAGGTGCTGTCCACCGTGCCGGTGATGTTCAGCTACTGGGCCAAGCCGGCCGACTGCCTCGACCTGTCGAAGATCCTGAACGACCACATCGCCGGGGTTGTCGTCGACCACCCGAAGCGCTTCATCGGGCTGGGCACGATTCCGATGCAGGACGCTGCACTCGCAGTCGGGGAGCTGGAGCGCTGCGTGCGCGAGCTCGGGTTTGCCGGCGTCCAGATCGGGACCCACGTCAACGGTCTCGACCTCGACGACCCGGCGCTCTTCCCGGTATTCGAGGCCGCGGCCGAGCTGGGGGCGGCGGTCTTCGTGCATCCCTGGGACATGCTGGGGAAGGACCGGATGAGCCGCTACTGGCTGCCCTGGCTGGTCGGCATGCCGACCGAAACCACGCTCGCGATCGCGTCGGTGATCTTCGGCGGTGTGCTCGCGCGGCTGCCCCGGCTTCGCATCGGCTTCGCCCACGGCGGCGGTTCGTTTCCCGGTACGTTCGGACGGCTCGCGCACGGATTCGACGCGCGGCCCGACCTCGTGGCGGTGCGGAACCCGGTCCATCCCCGCGAATACCTCGGCAAGTTCTGGCTCGACTCGCTGACCCACGACGCCGACATGCTGCGACATCTCCTCCGCATGGTCGGCGCCAATCGCGTTGCACTCGGCTCCGATTATCCCTTCCCGCTCGGTGAGGCCCTGCCGGGCGCGCTCATCGAGTCGATGAGCGATCTCGACCAGACCACCAGGCAGCGGCTCTTCGCCGATTCGGCGCTCGAGTTCCTCGCCCGCGAACGGAGTGCCTTCTCATGATCACGAAGCCGGCGCTGTCGCGCGAAGAGGGATTCGCCGAGGCGCAGGACAAGGCCGATCCCCTCGCATCGTTCCGGGAGGAATTCGAGTGGCCGGTGGACGACCAGGGCCGCCGGGTCACCTACCTGGTGGGGAATTCGCTCGGCCTGCTCCCCCAAAGCGCGCGGGCCCTGGTCAACGAGGAGCTCGATGAGTGGGCTCGCCGCGGCGTCGAGGGCCACTTGAAGGCCCGGACGCCATGGTACACCTATCACGAGGTCCTGCGGGACAGCACGGCGCGACTGGTCGGGGCGCTGCCGGAGGAAGTGGTGGTGATGAACACGCTCACCACCAACCTGCACCTGATGCTGGCGTCGTTCTACCGCCCGCAGGGGAAGCGGGTGAAGGTGGTGATGGAGGAGAACGCGTTCCCGTCCGACCAGTACGCGATCCCGAGCCACCTCGCGGTGCGCGGGGTCGAGACCTCGAAGGTGATCGTTGCGCGCGCGCGTCCCGGCGAAGCCACGCTTCGCACCGACGATCTCATGAAGATCTTCGAGGAACAGGGCAGTGAGATCGCGCTGTTGCTTCTCGGCGGCGTCAACTACTACAGCGGACAGCTCTTCGAGCTGGGACCGCTCGCGGCGGCCGCGCAGCGCGCGGGCATCATGGTCGGCTATGACCTGGCGCACGCCGTCGGCAACGCGCCCCTCTCGCTCCACGACTGGGACGTCGACTTTGCGGTCTGGTGCTCCT
>DATEOL010000384.1:0-8118 GCA_035274025.1 Gemmatimonadales bacterium
CGGCACTCCCGACCGCGGCGGGTCCTGGTTCAACTCGATGGCGCTCGCGATCGGTCTCGCCATGGGACTCATCCTGCTTGTGGGCCTGGGTGCTTTCCTCGTGCCTGCGCGACGCATCTTCGCGATCGAGGCGAGTGAGGCGATGCACGCAGGGGACTAGAGGGGAGGGAGGCAATGACCAAAGGCGGCTTCTTCGCAAGCGGAGTGGCGGGCTTTTCCGCGCTCCTCGTGCTCAACTTCGCCGGCATCGTCGCGCTGACTGTCTTCGCCGTGTGGGCCATGATCGCCGCGATCATCGCCATGGCGGCTTTGCTGATTCTCGAGGCAAAGTCCGGGTGGGGCGTCACCGATAGGGTTCCTGCAACCCCGATTCCGCTCCAGGTTGCCTTCCTCATCTCGGGCGCGGCAGCGTTTGCGCTCGACCTGATCTTCAAGACGTATGTCTCCCTCCCGGCGATGATCGACGCGCTCGATCTCACCCATTTTGAGCATGCAAGGCGGGAACCGCTGATCCAGAGTGTCCGCGACTACTACGCTTTCGTGCTCGGGCCGACGCCAGGAACCTGGCTACGCTTTCTCAGCCACTATCTGGTGATCGTACTCGTCTTCGCCGCGGTATTGCTCTGGTTCACTCTCAATATCGAGCCCGAGCCCGAGCTCTATGCCGAGCCCAAGTCCCCGATGAAGAGGAATGTGCAGCTCCTGGGCGTGAGCGCCGTGGCGGTGGGGGCTGTGGCGCTCACTCTCTTCCCGGTGACGACCGGGCAATGCTCGCGTTCCGCAACCTCAATCACTGAGCACGCGACCCCAGGAAGTTCTCGATCAACGAAAAGCCCAGGTCGGGGCTCTCACGTCGTGCGCAATGACGCGCCGACCAGTCAGTTCAGAGAGGGCTGGAGGAAAATCGCGCCAGAGCTCGACGCACCCCAGGGAGTCGTGCAGGAGGACGATCGGCGCGCCGGCGAGGGAGGTCGAGCTGGGCACCCACTCCCTCGCGAACAATCGGCCCCCTGGATGCTGCACCCAATGATCAGTGGCACGAGGGCGAGCCATCGATCGGGTCTGCTAGGGGAAGCTGACGATCATGTTCTCCAGGATGACTTCCTTCCGATGGGTCACCGCCGGAGCAGACGCCGTCCAGCCCTTGAGCAGCGCGCCGAATCCACTCTTCGGCCAGTCGAGCAGGTCGAACTTGTCCCACAGGAACGGCAGACCTTCTGATCCGAGCGGCGAATTCTTGTCGCCCATATGGAAGTGCAGGTGCGGCGCCGTGGAGTTGCCCGAATTGCCCAGCGATCCAACCTGCTGACCTTTCTTGACGCGATCGCCGAGCTTCACCTTGAGCGAGCCGGGCACGAGGTGGGCATAGAACGCGTAGTACCCGCCGCCGACGTCCAGGATCACGTGGTTGCCGCCCACCGTCTCGAGCGTGATCGGCACGGCCATCTTGGGATTGAAGGGAACGTTCTCGATGATTCCGTCCTTCACTTCCGTGACGATCCCGTCCCCCACCGCGACCACGGGACTGCCGTAGCCGTACCAGTTGGCGTTGATGAGCGAGTCACCCTTGAAGGCTTTCCCGTCGGGACCAAGCTTGATCCAGTCGGTGGCGAAGCGCTGGCCGATCTGGGCTTCCCCGCCGAGGGGGATCGCGGTGCGGCGATGGCCGGAGGTGTTGCTGGGTCCATTCACCGCCACCCACGGACCGCCGCCGCCCCCGAACGGCGCGGCGATCGTCGCCAGGGTCAGGTTCCGGACCGGGACGTAGAACGCCTCTACCACATCGTTGATCGGGTTGTTGGCGGAGTCGGCTGTCGCATAGCTGATCCGGTGCCGGAGTCGCGACGGCGTGGTACCGCCGGCAGGAACGGTCACCCACATATATAGGAGCGTCTGGCGTCCCGACGTGAGAGTTCGCGAATCCCCGCCCGTGACTGGCGCTCCGGCGAGCCGGGTGGCGGCCTTCACGGCGGTGCTGTCCAGGGTCTGGAGCGACGGGCCCGCCGAATCGGCGATCACCTCGACGCCGGTGATCTTCACCTCATTGCGGCCGATGTTCGTGATCCGCAGCTCGTAGGTGAAGTTGGTCTTCCCGTCGGCCGGGAACGCGGCCGGGGCACTGGGGACCCGGATGTCGAAGGGTTCGAGACGGAGCTGGGCCGCGAGCGGCGACGCGATGGAGCCCAGCACGGCGACGAGGGCCAGATGGCGAAATCTCACAATGGATCCTGAGGGAAAGGTGACAAGTTCAGGGAAATCTACTGGGTCATCTGCCGCTCGTATTCGGCCTGATCATAGTGACCCAATGACTGGGTAATCAGGCCGCCAGGGCTCAGGGTCCAGTCTTCATACCCGCTGATCTTCACCGCCCGCCCGGTTCCTCCAGGACCGGTATTGGTGCCGGTCCAGGTCCAGTGAAAGCGCACGGTCGAGCCCGAGCGCACCACCGAGTCCATGACAACCTTCATGTCCGGAAATCCCCGCATGAACGACTCGACTGTTGTCCGCACCGCCGAGCGGCCAACCGACGGCGTCCCGTCGTTCACGGTCAGCGAGCCATCCTCGGTGTAGAACGCGACAAGGCTGTCCGGATTCTGGCTGCTCCACGCGGCCGCGTACCGGGTTGCGAATTCCTGCAGCTGGGCGTCGTTCATGGATGGCGCATGTCGAATGACTCGCGAGGGGTTTCTCCAGGCGAGCCGAATCTAGCGCCGTGAGACCTGGTGGTCACGCTCAGGTCACAGGTCCTTCGGTTCTCAGCTGCGCGCAGCGTTCTCGCTCGCCGGCCGACCGCTCAGCGAGTTCGGAGCGTTGAGGTGGGCGCCGTCGGAGACCCCGACGCCGAGCCGGCCAACCAGCTCGCCACCGAGCCAGCCACCCAGCAGCGCGAGCGCCGCACCAGCGAAGGAGAAGAGAGAGGCAATCGTCGGTGGTGCCTCGGGACTCCCTCGACGCAGCAGCCAGCTCACCACGAACACCGCGACGACCGCCACGTTGGTCAGACCATGCGCTGCGCCGATGGCCTTGGCTCGCGTTCCACTCGGTATTGCCAGCCAGTCGATCAAGCCGAGCGGGGCGGCGATCAGTCCACCGACCAGTCCGGCGGCGATCATCCAGTAGGCGACCAGGGCCATGGTCGGATTGTTCCCGGCGAGGTAGATCACATCGAACACGACGCCGGTGGCGAGAAGCCCCAGCGGGAAGACGATCATCATCTGGTGGGCGGAATGGCCCAGGATCTTCGCTTTGCTCTCCATTGCCAGCTCCTGGCGCGGAAACCGTTTCATGGCACAACAAAAGGCCTAACCCGGTCCCCATCCACCTTGTTCCCGGGACGCGGCCCTATCGCCGCTGATGAGCAGAATCGATGACCTCCGTGGACCTCGGAGAAAGGGGCTGGAACTCGAGAAACTCCTTCACCAGCGCGACCAGCGCGTGGGCACTGAAGGGTCGAATCAGTACTGCGTGACGCGCGCCGATGACGCCCGCCATGTCCACGGCGTCATCGGCCAGGTGGATGACCGGAAGCATCGGCAGGTTCTCGCCGGCGGTCCCATCCACGATGAGCAGCTCCGGTTGGACGTGCAGGCCCAGGCCCGGTCCAATAGTCGCTGCTTCGAAGAGGCGGAGCGAGGTCAGCTCGCGAAGGCACTCCCTGACGTAGAACCGGGTGTCCGGGTCCCTCGCAACAATCATGACCGTGTGCCAGCGCGGCTGAGCGATCCGCTCCTCCGCGCCGGGGACAGGCTCTGAGCTCAGGAGGGAGGCCTCCAGATCCACCCGCCTCGACGGTGTCGGGGTCGGGAGCACCGGCTCCCGACTCGACCCGTCGGTATTCTCACCCGGCATCCTACTTGGTGAACTGGAACTGCGCGGTCCGTGTGGTCCCGTCGCCCAGGTCGAGCGCGAGGATCTTGCAGGACCTCGCATAGGACGCCGGGACGGCCCAGTTGAACTGGTAGTAGCCATTCCCGAGGTTCTGGAGTCCGGACTGGTTGGTCGCGTACTCCTCGACTTCATCCGACGTTGTCCCCAGGGGACAGGCGAGCGATGTGGCCGCGACGTTCACGGTGGTGAGTGTCGTCACCGGCACGCCATTGGCCCCGAGCAGGCGCCACTTGAGCGGGATCGTCTTGCCGGCCTTGGCGGCGTTGAGCGTCCCGCTGTTTTCGATCGGCTGGGCGAACCCTTCGAAGGCGTATCGCACCGAATAGTGAACGGTCGCCGCCGAGAGGTTGCTGGCGTTGTCGGAAGCATTCACCGTGAACGCGTGAGAGCCGACTGAGCCGGTTGTGATCGCGGACCCGCTGGCGACCGGGCCGGTGCAGGAGAGCACGCCCGAGCCACCCACCTCATCCGCGCAGGAGTAGTCGGCAAGAACCGACTGGCCCAGCAGGAACACGGCTCCGTCGGCCGGGGTCGTGATCGTGATCGTGGGTTCGGTATCGTCACCAGCTTCGAACGACCCGATGTCGCAGTTCGTCGCCGAGGGGCGTGCCTTGCCTCGCTGGTCGGTCTGGTAGTCCGTGCCGCAGCCGATCGTCCCGGCGGGAATCTTGTTCAATGCCGGGCTGTTCGACCCCAGGGCGTGAGTCCTGGTCGGACCTCCATTCAGCGCCAGGCCGGCAAGCATCGGGTCGGTGGCTGGGAGCGAATGGTTCGCCCCGCTGAAGCCGCACGTTGTTCCATCGTCCAGGTTGAAGCCGCCATCGGTAATCACCCCCCCGAACTCGGGCCGGCAGTTCGGGCCGATGTTTCCTGCAATGAGGCTGCCTATCGCTGTGAGAGTGCCCCCGTTGACGGAGAGCCCCCCCGCGTGGGCATTCACGTCGGTATTCCCGGTTACGGTGCTGTAGGCAAGGGTGACAGCTCCGCCAATGACATCGATCCCGCCGCCCGCAGTCGAGGCGGCGGGCTGGTCGAGGATGTTGCCGGAAATGGTGCTGTTCGACACGGTCATCGTGCCACCGACGCTCGAAATGCCGGCACCGCTGAAATTGGCGGCGTTGCCGGTAATGCTGCTGTTCACAACCAGGATCGTGCCCCGGTTTCCGATGCCCCCGCCATGCGAGCTGAATCCCCTCGAGTCATTGTCCCGGACGGTCACGTAACTGAGCGTGAGGGTCGCCAGGTTCAGCACGCCGCCGCCGACTCCGTTGTAGTCCACCCCGTCTCCGAATGTCCGGCCATTCGCAATCGTGATCCCGGACATGGTGGTGGTCCCAGTCGAAACCCGGAATACCCGAAAACTCCCTGCGATGGGACTCCGCTGGACCACGAGCTTGTCGGCACCGGGGCCGCTGATCGTAAGGTCCTTGCCAATCGCGAGCTCGGCCT
Source organism: Gemmatimonadales bacterium (assembly GCA_035274025.1). Taxonomy (GTDB): domain Bacteria; phylum Gemmatimonadota; class Gemmatimonadetes; order Gemmatimonadales; family GWC2-71-9; genus SZUA-320. The sequence goes on from DATEOL010000384.1 coordinate 5,338, forward strand.
GTGTCAAGGAGATAGTACCGACCCCCCCCGAGGTGAGGTCGGGGTCGAAGGTGATGGTCGCTCCCGGATCGGCAACCGCGATCGCGTCCCGGAGTGTGCACCTGGTGTCAGTGCAAGTCCCGTCGCCGTCGTCGGCCGTGCTGTTGACGACCGGCCCGCTGGCGGACTGGTTGACAGTGAAACTGGGAGTCAGGAGTGCCTCGGGGGGCTGGACGGGATCCTCAGCGCAACCCGCCAGGACCAGAATGAGGGTGGAGAGGACGATGTTGCGCAACATGAGCCGGGCTCCGCGACGTGAGGTGGACCGGCCGGTGGGAGTCACCGAATCCGGAGTGCCACCACGCTAGGAGCTGGGGTGCTCCCGAGCGTACCCCGGATGTTGTGACGGATGCCCCGGATGTTGCGGCTTGAACTGGTCGGCTACTTCGCCTCGACCCTGCTGCGCCAGGCCGCGGGAGTCGCACCGTACGCCGCCTGAAACAGGTGACAGAAGTGGGAGACCTTGTTGAACCCGACCGCGTAGGCCACCTCGGCCACCGTTCCAGCCCCGGTCTCGAGCAACCGGGCCGCGCGCTCGAGTCGGGCCCGGCGGAGCAGGTCCGACGGGGCGGTGTCGAGCAGCTCCCGGCTTCGCCGGAAGAGATGGCTGCGATCCAGGAATACGGCCTTCGCCAGCTCGGCCACACCGAAGTCCGGATTGGTCAGGTTGGCCTCGATCGCCTCGCGGATCCGGCTCACCAGGGCCTGATCGTCCGGGGTCAATCCGGTCGGCTGCCCGCGAAAGACGATGGAGGAAGTCTCCGTGGCTTCACGCTGGTACCGCTCACGCAGCCGGCGCCGGAGCGCAATCAGGTTGTCCACCCGCGCCTCGAGCTCCCGCATTTCGAACGGCTTGGTCAGGTAGTCATCGGCGCCGCGCTCGAATCCCTCGATGCGCTGTTGCGATCCGGCCTGGGCCGTGAGGAGGATGATCGGGAGGAAGTCGGTCTCCGGTTGCTCGCGCAGCGCCCGACACAGCGCGAACCCGTCCGTGCCCGGCATCATGACATCGGAAATGACCATGTCGGGCAGATGCTGACGGGCGAGCGTGATGCCCTCGGCCCCATCCGCGGCCTCGTACACCCGGAACCGCCGGGCGAAGTGTTCCCGGATCCAGACTCGAAGGTCCTCACTGTCGTCCACGACCAGCAGGGCAGGGACGTCATCCTCGCCAGGCGTCTCTCCGTTCTCCTCCGCCCTGTTGACGGCCTCCGGCTTCGAGGGCGTCGGGGGTATGATGGGCGTCATGGTCCCGACGCCATGCTCCAGCGGAAGCAGTACCGTGAAGGTCGTGCCGGCATGTCCGTTGCCACTCTCGACTGCAATCGTCCCACCGTGGAGGTCCACGAGCTCCTTGACGAGAGAGAGTCCGATCCCGGTGCCTGGCTCGCGCCGGATCGTCGTCTCGTCCGCCTGATAGAAACGCTCGAACACGTGCTCCAGCTGATGATCGGGGATTCCCGGACCGGTGTCCTTGACGGCAAGACAGATGCGAGGGCCCTCCGCCACCAGCGCCACGCTGACCACGCCGTCACGGGGCGTAAACTTGATGGCGTTGGAAAGCAGATTGGTCATGATCTTTTCGAGCGCGTCCGGATCGAAGACGCCGATCAGGGAGTCTGGTGTATCGACGCGGAGGGTAATGCCACGCTGGGCCGCCGCGGTCTCGAATACCGCGGTGACGCCTCTCGCGAACGGCACCAGGTCGAAGCGGCGAACCGCGAGCCGCATCTGGCCCGCCTCGAGTTTGGCCACGTCGAGAATCTGGTTGACCAGCCGAAGAAGTCGACGCGCGTTTCTGAGTGCCAGGTCGATCCACCGTCCGGCCTCGCCGTCGTCCCCCGCGCGGGTACGCAGGTTTTCCAGTGGACCGATCGTGAGGGTCAGCGGCGTCCTGAATTCGTGGGAGACGTTGGCGAAGAACCGTGTCTTGGCGCGGTCGAGCTCGGCCAGTTGGACGGTTTGCTGCGCCAGCTGAGTATTCCGCGTCGAGAGCTCGCTGGTCCGTTCGGCGACGATCAGCTCCAGCTCATCGGCGCGGCGGTGGAGTCGCCTCGTCCGGGACCGCATCGCGAGGCCGAGAAGGAACCCGGCGAATGCAAGCACCAGGGCTCTGAACCAGGTGGTCTCCCATGGCCTCGCGGCGAGCGAGAGCGCGAGGGTCGCCCCGCCCGCTTCGTTCCAGTCGCCCATGCCGGTCCCTGCCTCGACCCGGAAGCGGTAGCGGCCCGGCGGGACCTTGGTGTAGAAGGCGACTCGCCGATTGCCCGCGTCGACCCAGTCCCGGTCATACGGCTCCATCCGGTATCGAAAGCGCACGTTGGCCGGTCCGACGAAGCTGCTCGCGGTGTACTCGATGCGGAGGTCGCGGCGGGTGACATCCAGCGTGATCGTGCCGTCATCTGCGATAAAGGCGGAATCGCCGGCGACGACGCGCTCCACCACTGCCGGCGGCAGCGCTCCGGGTCTCAGGCGCCTCGGATCGATCGCCACCACGCCATCTTGCGTCGGGAACCAGAGCCGGCCGTCACCGGTCTTCGCCCCAGCCGGGAAGTAACCACCGTTCCCTTCGCGATTCCTGAGCCCGTCGCGCTCGGTGTAACTGGTCGAATGGACCTGGGTGACTCTCCCCGCGACGAAATCCTGAAGCTCAGCGCGTGGTAACCAGAACACTCCGCGGTTGGTGTTGATCCAGAACCTCCCCCCGGCGTCCTCCAGGATCTGGTGAATGCTCTCGTCGTA
>DATEOL010000385.1:0-3207 GCA_035274025.1 Gemmatimonadales bacterium
CGCGGCATCGTCAACGCGGCGGATCGCCCTCGGACCGGCCGCCGAGGCAGGTCGCCCGCTCACTGCTGGCTGCTCTTCTGCCAGTACCCCACATCTATCCACTCGCCGAACTTCATGCCGATCGCCTTCAGGTGTCCCACCTTCCGCATCCCGAACTTCTCGTGCAGGGCGACACTTGCCGGATTCGGCAGCGCGATCACGCCAACGAGCGAGCGGATGCCGCTAGCCTCGAGCAGCGGGAAGAGCTCATTGTAGAGCGCGGTTCCCAGTCCGCGGCCGCCGAAGGTCGGAGCGAGATACACCGTGACCTCGGCGGAGTAGCGATACCCGTGGCGATGATGCCATTTCGTCGCGTAGGCGTACCCCGCGACCTGCCCATCCACCTCGGCGACCAGCCAGGGTTGCCCCTGCGCAACAACGGCCTGGATACGTCGCCCCATCTCGTCGGGGGAGACCGGCTCCTCCTCGAACGTGACCGTCGTTTCCGTGACGTAATGGTTGTAGATGGCCGCGATTGCGGCGGCGTCCGTGGCTCTGACCGGGCGGATCACCTGCCGCGGATCTCTGCGGCCCGCGTCTTCACCATGCGCTTGATCAGCGTGACCGGCGGCAGCTTCGTGAGTGGAAACTGGATGGTCCCCTTCGAGTTCCTGTAGGCCGAGATCGCGTCGGCGTGCTTCGCTCGCACCGCGCCGGTGATCGGATAGATGCTCGTGTGGCTCTTCCACGCGGCGTACCACATGAGGACCTTGCCGTCGAGCCGGAAGCCCGGGATGCCGTAGCTGAACACTTCCTCCGCCCCGGGCGCGGCCGATGTGATGGCATCGTGTATCCGCTTGAGATGCTTGCGAATCTCCGGAGTCCTGGCGGCGTAGTACGCCCGCACCTGGCCGTTCACGATTTCGCCTTGCGACGAGGCCGCTGCCTGGCCGACACCGATCGAATCACCAACTGTCCTTTCCCGGTCCCCGGAAATGGCGGCGCCGCCGCGACCTGCTTCCCCGATCCCTTGAGGACTTTCTTCGGGTCCGGCAACCGCGCGCCGTTGAGAAAGCACAGTGCGATACCGCCCGCCTGGCATGCCAGGGAGAACATCGCAATGAAGGTCTTGAGCTCGCGCTCGGCTTGGGCGGACATGGCCGTCAGTCGTGTCCGTTCTTCCCCTCGAGCAGGGAGACCACCGCGGCGGCGTCGACCGGTTTCACGATGTGATGGTCGAAGCCGGCTTCCTCGGTGCGGCGACGATCCTCCTTCTGTCCCCAGCCGGTGACCGCGACGATCATCATGTCGCGGCTCCAGGGCTGCTCCCGGATGCGGCGACAAGCTTCGTATCCATCCATGCGTGGCATGCCGAGGTCGAGCAACACCAGCTCCGGCCGATGCACTTCGGCGAGCGCGAATGCTTCGGCGCCATCCTGCGCCGCCCACACCTTGTGCCCCATGAGCCCGAGCAGGAGCGACATGCTGTCGAGATTGTCCGCGATGTCGTCGGCCACGAGGATGCGACGGATGGATGTCACAGCAACTTCAGGCGACGGCGCGCTGACATTGTCATCCGCGGTGGCTCCCGCCGCCACCGGAAGCGTCACACTGAAGGTGCTGCCCCGACCGGCGCCATCGCTCTCCGCGGTCACCGACCCTCCGTGCAGGTCGATCAATCCCTTGACCAGCGAGAGCCCGATGCCGAGCCCGCTGCGTGACTGATTGAGGGCGGGCCGCGCCTGGGTGAACATGTCCCAGATGTGCGGCAGCGCGTCGGGGGTGATGCCGATTCCGTCGTCGCTCACGGTGATCGTCACCGAGTCGCCGTGACGCTCCGTCGCCAGCCTGATGTGTCCCTTGCCCGCCGAATACTTGGCGCTGTTGTTGAGGAGGTTCGCGAAGACTTGCGCGAGCCGCACCGGGTCGGCCTCGACCTCCACGGGGCCCGAGGGCAGGATGATGGTGAGCTCGTGGCCGCCGGCGTCGATGAGCGGCCGGCTGGTCTCGATGGCGCTCTTGAGCAAGGTTCGCAGGTCGACCCGTTCGACACGGAGCTCGAGCCGGTTGTGTGAAATACGCGACAGGTCGAGCAAGTCATCGAGCAGCAAGCTCATTTGCGCCACCTGCCGCTCGATGACGTCCCGGCTCATCTGGAGGTCGGGATCGTCCGGCTTCTTGAGCTTGATGACCTGGGCCGCGTTCCGGATCGGCGCCAGGGGGTTTCTGAGCTCGTGGGCCAGCGTCGCGAGGAACTCGTCCTTCCGCCGGTCTGCCACCCGCAGGGCTTCCTCACTGGCCTTGAGGTCCTCGACCGCGCGAGTCCGCTCCAGCACCTTGCTCTCGAGCGCGACTCGAGACTGCCAGACGCTGTCGGCCATCGTGTCGAAGGCATGCTGGAGCCGGTCGAGCTCATCGCCTCCGGAGGGAACGGTCGCCATTCCCGGGCGGTTGGTCGCGGTGATGGCCTCCGCCCGCTGGGTCAGCTCCGTGAGCGGGCGGGTGATTCGCGCGTTGGCCCACCACCCGACGACGAGCCCCAGCGCGATGAGAAGGATTCCGATCACGATGAAATCGCGCACCAGCCGGCGGACCCGGGCGAGCGCTCTTTGCACCGGTACCTCCGCGGCGAACATGTAGGGCGTGCCGGGAATCGCCTGGGTCGCAACGACGAAATCCTGGCCCTGCTTGCGATAGCTGGTAGTGGCGGGCTGCGGTGGTCCTTCGACCGGCTGCAGAAAATCGGTCCAGAGAGAGCCGTCGGCATTCCCGAAAAGCAGGGCGCCCTGGCCGCCCATCAGGTCGGTGATCAGCTGGACCGTCGTGGGGGAGGCCGAGACGCGGCGGACCCGCACGACCGAGCCCAGGTACGCGCCGTTATCGTAGACCGGTGCCGTGACTTCGTAGTACAGTCCGCCATCGCGAGCCTGAACCCGCCCAATGCCGGCCGAATCATGCGGAGCTGACTCGTCGAAGGCCGTCGGCAGCTCGGGGCGAGTGGCGAACATCATTTCCCCGCTCGCGTGGCGAAGACCGGCGCCGAGGGTGGCCGCGGTGTCCGCGGCGATCTTCGCGAGCGCGTCGCGCGCCGATGGCGTCATGACACCCGTACGAAAAACTTGCACGACCGTGGGGTCCGCGGCCGTCTGGCGCACGCCGGACACGATGTCGCGAAGTGAGAGGGATGTGCGGGTGGACAGGCTCAGGGCGCCGGCCCGGGCGCGGCCG
>DATEOL010000386.1:0-4606 GCA_035274025.1 Gemmatimonadales bacterium
AGCTGCTTCGCCACCAGCTCCTGCACCGGGCCTTCCTCGCCAGGGAGAGATGGCGATTGGACCAGCGAGCTGGCGAAAGCGATGAGATCTTCGCGTCGAGCTTCGACCGCGCGTCGGAGGGTTGGCGTATCGAGAGCGCTCATGGAACTCCGTGGAATTGCTGAACGGTCAGACGGTCAGACGGTCCGACTGTCACGGACGGCGCGGGAACCGGTGATGCTGCCAGATGCCCGCGACGCACGTCGAGGTGACGACCCCGGCGTCTGCCCCGAAGATCAGCGCCTCCGCGAGCGTATCGGAGGTGGCACCGGCCAACTCGAGCGTGTTGAGATCGACGACGGTGAAGTCGGCCCAGAGCCCCTGGCGGATCGCGCCCGCCTCGACGCCGAGGGCCGCGGCGCCCCCTTCCGTCGCGGCCGCGATCATGTTGCGGGCGACGTGTCCTTCGAGGTCGGTCAACGCGCCCCTTTTTTCGCGGCGCAGGCGCTGGGCGTACTCCAGCCAGCGCATCTCCTCCACGAGATCGATGCGCGCGTTGGAATCGGTGCCGAGGCAGAGCCGGTCGAGCGCGATGTCGTCGAGCTGCGCGATGCCGTCGCCCAGGTTGGCCTCGGTGAGCGGGCAGAGGCAGATGCGGCCGCCGGCGGCGAGAAACTCCTCGCGATCCTCGCGGGTGGTGTGGGTGCAGTGCACCGCAGTCACGTGGTCGGCACGCCCGATCGTGTCGAGCAGCGCGCGCATCGGTGTCTTGCCATAGGCGGTCGCCGCTTCCTCCACCTCCTGCCGCTGTTCCTCCACGTGCATGTGGAACGGAAGCCCGCGCCGCATCGCCTCGGCGTGGACGACCTTGAGCTCCTCGAGGTCGGCGGCGCGGATGCTGTGGACCACGGAACCCATCGACTGGTTTGGCGTGAGCAGGGTGGCGATGGAGTCGAACGCGCCCCAGTACGCCTCGGGCGAGGAGGTCTCGAAGCGCCGCTGCCCCGGTCCCAGCGGCTTGCCCACCCCGCCGGTGCGGTAGTAGGCGACCAGCAGCACCAGCCGGATCTGCGCGGCCCGCGCGGCCTTGAGGACCAGCCGGTCGTAGCCGAAGTCCTTGGTGGCCGGGCCGTGATGGAAGTAGTGGAACTCCCCGACGGTGGTGATGCCGCTGGCGCGCATCTCGAAAAACGCCTGGCTCGTCACGTTGAGGAAATCCTCGGGACCCAGCTGCTCGACCAGGCTGTACATGGCGTCACGCCAGCTCCAGAACGAGCCCGCGCCATGGGCGAATCGCTCGCCCTGGCCGCGAAGTCCGCGCTGGAAGCCGTGCGAGTGCGCGTTGACGAACCCGGGGAGCAGGGCCTGTCCCTCGAGCACCCGGGTCGCTTCGCGATTGAGCCGGCCCACGCGCATGATCCGGCCGTCGTCTCCCACGACGACGCTCACGCCCGGCTCGAAGCGCTGGCCGGTCCAGGTGAGCTCCGCCTCGATGACCTCGGTCATGCGTCCGTCCCGGTAACACGATGCACCAGGGCCTCCAGGAACGTGTCGGCGGCGTTGAACTCCGCGATGCTGAGTGATTCGTTCGGCTTGTGTGCCACCGCGATGTCGCCCGGTCCGCAGACAACGCAATCGAATCCGGCGGTCTGGAGCCAGCCCGCGTCGGTCGCGAAGGCGATGCTTGCCTCGTCCTCCTGCCGGAGCATCCGGGTCAGGTCGCGAAACACCGGACGATCGGCGCCCAGCAGGAAGGGCGGACTGTCACCCGCCAGCTCGAGCGACCAGCGCTCACCCTGGAGCACCGGCGTCACGGCCTCCCGCACGCGATCGACCAGTGCGTCCGACGACATCCCCGGCAGCACCCGCATCCCGATGTCGACCTCGCAGCGGTCGGGCACGACATTCACCGCGACACCGCCATTGATCATCCCGATGTTGAGCGCCACGAACGGCACCTCGGGAAAACTGGCCGACGACTCGGCGCGTTCCTTCGCGAGCTGCTCACGCAGGACGCTGAGCGCGGCGATCGCGCGCGCCATCGGCTCGATCGCGTTGTGTCCCAGGTGCGGATACCCGCTGTGCGCGGTGGTGCCGAGCACGGTGAGCTTGAGCTTGAGGTGACCCTTGTGGGTGCGGACGGCGCGCATCGAGGTCGGCTCGCCAATCACGACATTGCGCGGCAGGGTCTCGGGTCGGGGCCAGTGCTCGGCGAAGTGGTGCGCGCCGATGCAGCCCAGCTCCTCGTCGTAGGTGAAGAGCAGGACGAGCGGCCTGGTGAGTTTCGAGGTGTCCGCCGCCATGACCCGCTGCATCGCGAGGGCGAGGAACCCTTTCATGTCCGCTGAACCGCGTCCGATGAACCGGCCTTCCTCTTCGACCAGCTCGAAGGGGTCGGAGCGCCACTCCGGCTCTTCGGCCGGTACCACATCCATGTGACCGGAGAGGACCAGTCCTGCGCGACTGGCAGGGTCGACCGGCGGCCCGGCCTCGACGATCAGGTTGGCCTTGGTCCCGTCGGGGGACCGCTGCCGCTGGATCCTGATCCCGGGCCGATCCAGCGCGTTGCTGATGAAATCGGCGATCGGCAGGTTGCTGTTCCGACTCACCGAGTCGAAGCCGATCAGGCGACGGAGGATTTCGGCGTTGTCGAGGGGGGATTGCACGGCGCTAAGTCTGCGGGCCATGGGGGGGCGGGGCAAGTGTGGAGCTCCGGCCATCCGGCGATCTGGCAATCAGGTGAACTGGCGATCGCCATGCGGATCGCTGGATCGCCAGATCTCCAGATCGCTAGATCGTCAGATGGTTGCGGGTTACCTTCGACCCCGTGCCCCGTTCCCGCTCCCCGATCCGGCACTCTCCCGACCTCCACGGGGGGAAGCCGGTGTTCGCCGGATCCACCATTCCGGTCGAGGCCCTGCTCGAATCGGTGCGGAAGGGGGAGAGTATCGACCGCTTTCTGGAGCGGTTTCCGGAGCTGTCGCGCGACCAGGTCACGGCGGTCCTCGCCCATGCCCTGTCGGAGGTCATCGAGCGGGAGCGGGTTCCGCCGGCGCCCCCGCAGGGATCGCTGCTGCCACGGCTCGATGATCGCGGGGCGATCATGAACGCCGCCGACTTGAGGCCAGACCAGGTGGTGGGGAAAAAGGTGCTCTGCCCGGCGTGCCGGTTGCTGGTGTTCAAGACGTGGCCGGAAGGGTGGGACGCGCATGCGGAGCACAAGTGCCCGGGGATCACGGCCAATGACCCGGTTCGCAGGAAGTCGGAGTACAAGCGACGGTATGGCTACCTCTTTCGTGAGAGGTGAGACGTGAGCCGCAGCAACCTTTGAGATCCCTGTCATGACAAAACGCTCGATTGCAATCCTGGTGTTGGTACTGGTGCTCACCATCGTGCTGTGGGTGGCGACGCCGGTCTTCCTCATCATGCCCTTCAAGTCCCAGGTGCCTTGGATGCTGGCGGTGTCGCATTTCCTCAAGGGCTGGGCTCCCTGGGTGACCGCGATCGCATTGGCGATAGGCGCCGGCCTGGTAGTCAGGCTCTGGCAGCTGGAAGCTGGCAGCTGGCAGCGCACCGTCGCGATTGTCGCCCTCGTGCCTCTGGCCGGCGCGACGTGGTTCGCCCGGCAGAATCATTTCGAGTGGATGTTCGCGCCGCTCACCGATCCGGCCTACGTGCGCAGTGCCGCCGCCGATTTCGTGCAGCCCGCCGACATGGTGCTGGGCGTCGTCGTGCATGACGACGCGGCCGCGTGGCCGGTCAACCAGCTCGCCTATCACCACGTCGTCAATACGGAGGTCGGCGGCGTCCCCATCGCCGCGACCTATTGAACGCTGTGCCACACCGGCGTGGTGTGGCAGGCTGCCCTGGATGGGCGCACGATGAAGTTCAGGCTCTCGGGAATCAACAACCAGAACTTCCTGATGACCGACGAGGAGACCGGAAGCTGGTGGCAGCAGATCAGTGGGAAGGCCGTCGCGGGCCCGCTCAAGGGACGCCAGCTCACCCGGGTCTTTCACGATGAAGTCGCGTTCCGGCTCTGGCTCCGTGAGCACCCGTCGACCCGGGTGCTGGTGCCATCGACCGACTCGGCATGGGTGGCCTTCTCACGCAACTGGGAGCGGGAGACCGACAGCATGCCGGTGGCGACGCGGCTCCGCCGGAGCGACTCCTTGCCGCTCCGCACCCTGGTGCTCGGTCTCGAGATCGACGGCGAATCCAAGGCGTGGCCGATGCGCGCGCTCGAGCGGCAGCTGCTCATCAACGACCGGCTCGGCGGCCAGAACGTCGCGCTCATCCTGGGAGAAGACGGAAAATCGGTGCGGGCCTTCGAGCCTCGGGTCGACAGTGCGTGGGTGGAGCTCTACGTGATTCCGGGCTCGACACCGCTCGAGCTCCGCGACGGGCAGGGCAACTCCTGGGACTGGAGCGGTACCGCGATATCAGGTCCGCTCGCGGGGAGGAAGCTGATACCACTGCCGGTGATCAAGGATTACTGGTTCGACTGGAAGACGTATCATCCTTCGACCCTTCTTTACACGCTTGGATCGCAATGAGGGCGAAGGGCGTAACGGCGTAAGGGCGTACCTGGGAGGATAGATGCGGTTACTTGCGGTCAAACTCGCCT
>DATEOL010000387.1:0-2680 GCA_035274025.1 Gemmatimonadales bacterium
GATGGACCAGGCCGTGCTGGTGCGCGTGATCGAGCGCTTCGGCCACTTCGCGAATGAGGCGCACGGCCTCCGGCACCGGCAACCCGCCCCGTTCCATGCGCGACCGCAGCGATTCGCCCTCGACGAACGGCATCGAGTACCAGAGCAGCTCGCCCGCAAGACCGGCGTTGAGCAGGGGCACCACGTGCGGGTGCTGCAGCCGCGCGATCACCTGCATCTCGCGGCGGAACCGGTCCTGGTTGACGCTCACCGCCATGTCGGGCGGCAGCACCTTGATCACGACCTTGCGACCGAGCGCGGTTTCCTCGGCGAGGAAGACGCGACTCATCCCGCCGCCACCCAGCTCGCGCTCGATGGAGTAGGTCCCCCGTAACGCAGAACCCAGCACCCCGGCGAGTTCGCTCATCGTTCCTTCGCGGTCAACTCGGCGATCCGCTTCCGCACATCCGCGACCTTCGGCTGCATCTCGGGGTCCGCGTCCTTCCACAGATCCACGAACTTCCCGTACCACTCCAGCGCCTTCTTGACGTCGCCCTTGCTTTCATACAGCTCGCCCAGGCGACGGTACGCTCTCGGCATCGTGAAGTCGCGACCCGCGGGGCCCAGCTCCGGAGTCGTGGCCAGGGCCTCGTACGATGCAATGGCCGAATCGGGTTGTTGCAGCGCATCGAATGCCTGGCCGATCTCGCCCAGGTAACACACCGGGCACCCCTCCGCTTCACGATAGGCGCGGAACGAGGCAATCGCTTCCGCCGGCCTGTTGCTGGCCAGTTCGATCATGCCACGGGCCATGTGGCGTTCCGTGTCGTTCCGCTTGAGGACCTCCGGAAACACCCGCTCATACTCGCGAACCAGGCCCTCCGCCTTGCTGACTGCGCCAGCCCCTGCGTAAGCAGTAGCGAGTTGCATGTAGGGGCGACTCGCCGGCTCCAGGGAATCCAGGGGATAGCGGGCGACGACCGAATCGAGGATGCGAACAGCCTGGTCGGCCCGGCCCTCGAGGAGCACGACGCCACCGGCGACCTGGGTCGCCGTGAAGAAGGGTGCGGTGGCAATTCCGCGGCGCAGGTTGATCTCGGTCGCTTCCAGCGCCAGCCGTCGCGACTCCTTCATGTGTCCACGGAAGCGGTTGAGCGCCGCGCGCTGGTTGCGACTCATCGCCTGGTAGAACGGCTGGTCGACCTGGGCGGCAGAGTCAGCATTGGCGGCGGCAGCAGCGTAGTCACCTCTTGCCCACGAGAGGCGATAACCGATCTGAAAACGGTTCTGGGCCGTTGGCGTCAATTCCCGGAAGCGACGGTAGACCGAGTCGGCTGCCGCGAAATGTCCCTGCCGACCGAGCGCATCCATCAGGTTGAACCAGAGTACGCCGGTCTGGGGCGAGAGCTCGATGCCGTGCCGGATCACTCGTTCCGCGTCGCCGTAGCGCCGCTTCACGTTGTAGAGAATTGCCAGGTTGTTGAGTGCCGCGATGTCGTCGGGCCAGCGCTGCAGGAGCTCTTCGTACGCCTGGATTCCGGCGGCAAAGTCCAGGTCCAGGTTCAGGTGATAGAAGGCGACGGACTGGAGCCTTTCGCGCTCCGGGAGACGATCGCGAAGGTCATAGGCGCGCTGTATCGCGTCGAACTGCCTGGCTGGCTCCTCGTTGGTGTTCCCGAGCACCACTCCAAGCTTTCGCCAGGCCATGGCGAAGCTGGAGTCCAGCCGGATCGCGTCGTTGAGAAGGGTCTTGGCCTCCGCGTACCGCGACTGGTCTGCCATGCGCTCGGCCTGGGAAAACTTCCGCAGGGCATCGAGGGACGATGTCGTCACCTCCTGCAGCGGCTCCCCGACCCGAATCGTTTTGAGTGATTCCCCGATACCCTCGCGCACCTTCCGGGACAGCTTGTCCACCGCGGTGATGAGCTGCGACGCGTCACTCGCCGATTCGCGCTCCGCAAGCAGCGTCCTGCCATCCTCCGCATTGACGATGCGCGCGGAGAGGACATAGCCCGCGCCGAGTGGCGCGATCTCGCCCGCGATCAGCGCCTTCGCCCCTTCACGGACCGCCACTTCCTGCGCCACCGTCGCATCGACCGGCGTCGCAGGATCCTTCTCCATTCGCCGCAGGGCCGCCGCAATGTCCGCTCGCTCGATCACCCGGATCACGATGGAGCGTGCCAGGTCGATCCGAAGGGCCTCGGTGACCGATTCCCCCAGGGTCGAGTCGCTGGTGCGGTTCTCGAAGTCGGCGAGGACCAGCTTGTCGGTTGATGACAGGACGCCCGCGGTGACCAGCGTCGCGAACGGTCCCACCCCCGCGGCGCGCAGTCCCATGAACGCCCCGGCGCCCACGAGCAGGCCCACGAAGGCGAGCACGCCGCCACCGACCGCGCCCCGTAACGTGCTCAGTTTGGCGAGCGGTCCCGCCGGAGTCGCCGGCGTGAGGCCGGTCGTGCGGGCGAGCGCGCGTTGCCGTTCCAGGCTGCTGGCCCGAAGCACGATGGGCAGTCCCGCGAGCAGCAGGCCGATCGCCGCGAGGAACACCCAGTCGGGAAGCCCCGTCCGTTGCACCAGCCACCAGGTGACCGTGAGCGCGATGAGCGATCCAACGGCGAACAGCGCCGCCACCCTCACCGGATGGGTTCGCGCCAGCGCCGCCTCGGTCCCCGATGAGATCGCGGCAGTCGCCGTCGTGCTC
>DATEOL010000388.1:0-2291 GCA_035274025.1 Gemmatimonadales bacterium
GATCGGCGGATTGATCTACCGTCGCGTCGGAGCGCGCGCGCTCGCGACCACCGGCCTGCTGGTGAGTGCCTATTCGTTCTGGTCGCTCTCGCACCTCACCAGCAACCTCGGATTCTGGGACATTTTCCTGCCCCAGGTGTGGCAGGGCGTCGGCTTCAGCCTGATCTTCCTCGCCCTCAGCACCGCCGCGTTCTCCACCATCCCCCGGCCACAGATCACCGGCGCATCGGGACTCTACAACGTGGTGCGCCAGGTCTTCGGCAGCATCGGGATTGCGGTCGCGGCGACCCAGCTCACCGTCGGGGTCCATCGCTACCACTCGATCCTGGCCGAACGCGTCAGCGTATACGACCCCGCGACCCGGAGCATGCTGGGCGCGGCGGCGGCCGCCATGCGCCGATCCGGCGTCGACGGGTTCACCGCGACCATGCGCGCGCTCAAGCTCCTCGACCTGCGCGTGCTCCGACAGGCCACGGTCCTGGCCTACAATCACGTCTTCTGGCTGGTGGCCGTCCTCTTTGCGATCGCGCTTCCCCTGGTCCTGCTGGTCCGGGGACGCGGCGCGCCGAGCGGCGAGATCATGGCGGAATAAATATGCGGATAGTCCTCTCCCTTCTTTGCGTGCTGTCACTGCCGGTTGGCCGCGCGGTCGCCCAGGCCGGCGCGGCGGTCCCGCTCACCCTGGCCGAGGCGATGCAGCGGGGCCTCACGTCGGCTCCCGGAGTCGTGGCGGCTCGGGCCGGGGTGCAACAGGCTGAGGCCCGGAAGCGCGAAACCCGCGGCGACCTGCTGCCGAGGCTCGACGCCGACGCGAGCTACGTGAACCGGACCTACAACATCCACACGTTCGGCATCGAGTTTCCTTCGGCGCCGGGTGAGCCCTTTCCTGATCTGGTCGGTCCGTTCGGCGTGTCCGATGCGCGCGCCACCCTGCACCAGAAGCTGTTCGACTACGCCGCGATCGCCCGGGTTCGCTCCAGCGGTGGGGCGGTGGACGTCTCCCGTGCCTCCGAGGCCATCACAAAGGAGAAGGCCGCGGAGCTCATTGCGGTCGCGTATGTCCGGGCCGTCCGGGCGAACGCGTTGATTGCGGCGCGGACCGCGGACGTCGACGTGGCGCAGCAGCTTGCCGACCTGGCCCAGCTGCAGCTCAACGCGGGCGTGAGCGCGGGGATCGACGTCACCCGCGCGCGGACGCAGTTGACCGGTGCCCGTTCGCTCCTGCTGATCGCCGAGAATGACGCCGCGCGCGCGGGGATCGACCTGGCGCGGTCGATGGGACGGGATCCGGCCAGCCGCTTCACGCCGAGTGACACGCTGAGCGGAGCGATGGTGCATTCCGAAGCGCCTGAAACGCGTGAGGTGGCACTCGCCTCCGCGAAGGCCAGGCGGCCGGACCTCGAGCTGGAGCGCGCGACGGCCCAGCTGGCCTCGCTGCAGAAGTCGGCGGTGCGCGCGGAGCGGCTCCCCAGCCTCAGTCTCCAGGGCGACGCGGGAATCAGCGGTCCATCGTTCTCGGATGGCATCTTCACGCGACAGCTCGCGCTCGCCTTTACGATGCCGCTCTTCGACGGGCTCCGGCGCGAGGCACGGATCGCCGAGCAGGATGCGGTGATTGACGCCGCCAACGCGCGCCAGAGGGACGTGGAGCTGCAGCTCGCCTCGGAAGTGGAAGAAGCGCTGATCGATATCACGTCGGCCGCGGAGCAGGAGCGGGTGGCGCTCGAGGGACTCACGCTGGCGGAGGCGGAGCTGTCCCAGGCCCGGGAGCGGTTCGAGGGCGGGATCGCCGGGAACATCGAAGTCATCAACGCGCAATCGTCGCTGATCCGCGCCCGGACCGCGGTCATCGAGGCACGGGCCACCGGCGCCATCGCCCGGATCCGCCTCGCGCGGGCAACCGGCACGGCCGCGACGATTCGTTAAGGAGAATGTGGAATGGCAACGACAGAGGAAGCGCCCGAGACGGTCAGACAGCCGCGGCGCCGCGTCGGACTCGTGATCGCCGGGGTCCTCGTGGTGATCGCGGCCATCTTCGGAGTTCGGAGATGGCGCTGGGGCCTGACCCACGAGAAGACCGACGACGCCCAGGTCGACGGTCACGTGATTCCGGTCCTCGCGAAGGTGGGCGGTTACGTGGCGTCCGTGCGAGTGGTCGAGAACCGCGAAGTGCAGGCGGGGGACACGCTGGCCACCCTCGATGACCGGGACCTGAGGGCGGCGCTCGACAAGGCCAATGCGGAAGTGGCCGCGGCGATCTCCTCGTCGGGGTCATCGGGGCGGGTGGGCCA
>DATEOL010000389.1:0-4589 GCA_035274025.1 Gemmatimonadales bacterium
CCGTGGTCGCCCGACGGGAGGCGAGGGACTGTGAACCGTCGCATCCTCCGCCGGTGGATGAGCAACGTCATGGTCGGCGTCATGGCGTTTTCGGTGGTGCTCGCGGTCGTCCCGCTCCTCTGGATCCTCGGCACCCTGATCCTCAAGGGCGCGAGCTCGCTCAATCTCGCGTTCTTCACCCAGCTGCCCGCTCCCGCCGGGGAGACGGGCGGCGGGGTGGCTCATGCCATCGTAGGCACCCTGCTCATCGTCGGCACCGCCTGCCTCTTCGGGCTGCCGGTGGGCATCGCCGCCGGGATCTATTGCGCGGAGTACTCGACCAGCGCGCTCGCGAAGGCCACCCGCTTCCTGGCCGACGTCATGAACGGCACGCCGTCCATCGTGGTGGGCGTGTTCGCCTGGACCTGGATCGTGGCCACGCAGAAGCATTTCTCCGGCTTCGCCGGCAGCGCGGCCCTCGCGGTGCTGATGGTCCCGATGATCATGCGGACCACGGAGGAGTTGATCAGGCTGGTGCCGCATTCGTTGCGCGAGGCCGCACTGGCACTGGGATATTCCCGCTGGCGTACCAGCCTGAGCGTCGTGCTCCGCACCGCACTGCCCGGCATCGTCACCGGCGTGCTGCTCGCGGTCGCCCGCATGGCGGGCGAGACCGCGCCGCTCCTCTTCACGGCGCTCGGCAGCCAGTTCATGTCGACCAGCCTGAGTGGCCCGATGGCCGCGCTGCCGCTCGTGGTGTTCACCTACGCGACCGGTCCCTACGAGGACTGGCACCGGCTGGCATGGGCGACGGCGCTGGTCCTCATCGTGGTGGTGTTCATCCTCAGCGTGGCAGCGCGACTCGCCACCCGCCAGCGGTTCGACCGGCAGGCATGAGCGCCATGATCCGCCTCGCGACCGACAAGCTCACCTGCATGTACGGGAAATTCACCGCCGTGAAGAGCGCGACGCTCGACTTCGGGGTGAACAAGGTGCACGCGCTGATCGGTCCGTCCGGCTGTGGCAAGTCCACCTTCCTCCGGTCGCTCAACCGGCTGCACGAGCTCTCCGAGGGAGGGTGGATCACCGGACGGGTCCTGCTCGACGGGCAGGACATCTACGCCAACGGGGTCAACCCGATGCAGCTCCGCCGGAAGGTGGGAATGGTGTTCCAGAAGCCCACGCCGTTTCCGACGATGTCGGTATTCGACAACGTGAGCTCGGGACTCCGGGTCAACGGGCGGCCGGGAAAGGCCGAAACCCTGGCGATCGTCGAGCGCGCACTCCGGCGCGCCGCATTGTGGGACGAAGTGAAGGACCGCCTGCATCAGAGCGCACTGGCGCTCTCGGGCGGCCAGCAGCAGCGGCTCTGCATCGCGCGCACCATCGCGCCGGAGCCGGAAGTGGTCCTGCTCGACGAGCCGACCTCCGCACTCGATCCGCAGGCGACCCAGCGGATCGAGGAGCTGGTGTTCGAGCTCAAGCAGGACTACACCATCGTGATCGTGACCCACAACATGCAGCAGGCCGCACGGGTCTCCGACACGACGACCTTCTTCTATCTCGGCCAGGTGATCGAGCACGGGGCGACGAAGCAGATGTTCACGACGCCGCGGCACGAGCAGACCGAGGCCTACATCACCGGGCGGTTCGGATGACCAGCACCTTCGCACGCCCCGACCCCGCGGGCACGACGCCGCGGCCGGCACTCACGCCCCGGGCGCCATCGGCACCGCCTCCCGATACCGCGCATCCGGTCATCGAGGCGAAACATTTCCGCTTCTTCTACGGCCCTTCCGAGGCGCTTCGGGGCATCGACCTGCCGATCGCGCCCCGCTCGGTCACGGCCATCATCGGCCCGAGCGGCTGCGGCAAGTCCACGTTCCTCCGGTCGATCAACCGGCTCAATGACCTGATCCCGGGATCTCGCTACGACGGCGAGCTGCTCTTCGATGGTCAGTCCGTCCTCGCACCTTCCATGGACCTGGTACGGCTGCGTCTCCGCATCGGGATGGTGTTCCAGAAACCGAACCCGTTCCCAAAGTCGATCTTCGACAACGTGGCCTACGGCCCGCGGCTCAACCGCCTGGTCTCCAGGCGCGACCTGCCCGAGATGGTGGAGCGCTGCCTGCGGCGCGCGGCCCTCTGGGACGAAGTGAAGGACCGGCTCGAGACGCCGGCCACTGGGCTTTCCGGAGGCCAGCAGCAGCGCCTCTGCATCGCGCGCACCCTCGGCAACGAACCCGAGGTGCTGCTGATGGACGAGCCCTGCTCGGCACTCGACCCGGTCGCCACGCAGCGCATCGAAGAGCTCATCGTGGAGCTGCAGCGCGACTACACCATCGTGATCGTCACCCATAACATGCAACAGGCGGCACGGGTGTCCGCCATGACCGCGTTCTTCGACCGCGGTTCGCTCATCGAGTACACAGCTACCGAGAAAATCTTCACCAAGCCCTCGAACGAGCGAACCGAGGCTTACATCACCGGGAGATTCGGATGACCGAGACCCACCGGCACTTTCATGATGAATTGAGCCAGGTGAAGGTGCGCCTGCTCACAATGTCGGGCGAGGCCGAGGCCGCGCTCGGCCTGGCCGTCGAGGCCCTGCTCGAGCGCGATGCCACGCGCGCCCAGCGGGTCATCGATGGCGACCGTGTCATCGACATCATGGAGGTCGAGCTCGAGGAACAGTGCCTCAACCTCCTGGCGCTCCAGCAGCCGATGGCACGTGACCTTCGGACCCTGGTCTCCGCGCTCAAGATCGCGACCGACCTCGAGCGCGTGGGCGATCACGCGGTGAACATCGCGCAGTCGGCTGTGCGACTCACCCAGAGCCGGCCGATCGCACCGGAACCCGAGATCGTGGAGATGGCGCGGCTCAGCCGGGAAATGCTGTCCGACGCCCTGGAAGCATTCATCCGGGGCGACGCGCAGGGCGGCCGTGACGTCTGCCTGCGGGACGACAAGGTGGATGCGCTGCACCGCTCGGTCTTCCGGATCCTGCTCACCCACATGATGGAAGACCCGCACGTGATCGGCGCGGGCATGGAGCTATTCCTGGTGAGCCGAAACCTCGAGCGGGTGGCGGACCTGGCGACCAACATCGGCGAGGACGTCGTCTTCCTGGTCGAAGGGAAGTCGATCAAACATCGGGCGGAAGAGGTCGTCACTCCGTAGGGGCGGGGCATTGCCCCACCCCTACCGGGCCGGGCAATGCCCGGCCCCTACTGACACCCAGACACACCGGGATCGCGATCACGGGAGTCGCGAGCCGGCAGTGAGCAGTCAAGCCGCAGAGCGTAGCTGTCAGTCACCTGGTTCCCGTCGTAACCAATCGACTGCTGGATCATCGCAGGCTTGGTCTTGTTGCTCTGCAGGCTGTACCAGTTGTTGGTCGACTGGGAATAGACCGGGCCGCAACGAACCAGGCGCACCGCGATTCCCTTCTCGTACACCACGCCCAGCATGTGCTCGCCCCGCGGGTGCTGACCCTGCTCCTCGAGATAGATGTTCCGCACCTGGGACGCGGTGCCGCTCGCGAGCGCCGAGAACTTCCGCCCCGAGAATTCCGCGTGCCCCGAGATCGCCACCGGGCTGGGATCGTTCTTCATCGTGGTGAGGTCCCACTTCTTCGGTGCCGCGGTGTCCCACACGATCCCGGTGCTGAGGGCGCGCAGTGACGTCCAGTCGTGCCCCGGTGACGCGGCCGGGACGAGGAGCGCGGTGACCACGCCGGCGAGCTGCTGGTGCGGCAGCACAGTCGAGACCGGCTTCTGCTCCGCGCCCGGCGCGCATTGCAGGCTATACATCGCGAGCTGGTTGGGCTGGAGCCGCGGCAGCTCGTCGCCATAGGAGATGACAAAACCCTCGCTCGCCCGTTCCCCCCGGACGGTCTGGATCGACAGGAATCCCACGGACCGGGCACCCGTCACCTTGTACCAGTTGGTCGTCCCG
Organism: Gemmatimonadales bacterium; assembly: GCA_035274025.1. Classification (GTDB taxonomy): domain Bacteria; phylum Gemmatimonadota; class Gemmatimonadetes; order Gemmatimonadales; family GWC2-71-9; genus SZUA-320. The sequence continues at coordinate 3,937 of DATEOL010000389.1, forward strand.
CGGCCGCCTGTCACCGGACACCGGACCAGCTGAGAGGAAGGATCGGATTGCCTGAGCGCGGCCACCACGGCCGACTCGCCATACGGTGCCCCTGGGTTCCGGACATAGAGGTTGAGCACCATGGTTCGCGCGCCGGACGCGATGATTGTGACCGGCCGGCCCCCCAGCGTCACCGTGCCCTGGCGCGTGAAGCATCCACCGTCGGGCAGGCAGTTCGTGAGGCTGGTCGGCGGGAGCACCGCCCACTTCGTCCCGGGCAGGGTCTCCAGCGTCCCCCAGTCCATCGGGAGGTCCTTGCCGAGGTAGGCCTGGACCAGGGCGATCAGCTCTTCGTCGGGCTTGCCCTGACCCTGCAGGCCCGCGAGGAGCAGGAGAGAGAGGAGAGTCGTCATCCTACAACATTGGGGCACAGCGGGAATCTCGGATAGGGCGGATAAGGCGGATAAGGCGGATGGTGCGACGCGGACATCCCTGTGTCGGGTCAGGCTCCTCGAAACCGAGGATCCGGTGCAAGATCCTTCGCTGCGCTCAGGATGACATCCGCCCTATCCGCCTTATCCGCCTTATCCGACGAAACCAATTGGACCCTCCCAGCGTCTGCTATATCGAGTCTCGATATAGTGACCGGATCCATGCACTCCGCCGCCAGCGTC
>DATEOL010000390.1:0-3991 GCA_035274025.1 Gemmatimonadales bacterium
CGGCCCCCGGAATACGACATGGACCCGATCGTCCCGCCCAAGGCGCAACACGATATGCGAGAGCGCCGGGGGCCATTCGGCGCTCGCGGCTGACACCAGCCCCCACGCGCCATTCAGCCGCTCATCGGCAATCTCGCACCGAACCAGGGGGAAGACGCCGTCGGCGTCACCGACGCGGTGAAAGCCCGCAATCCGTCGCTGGGTATCGACCGCGAGCGTGATGCGCGAACGGTAGTTCCAGTCCGAGCCCCACGACTCCAGCTCGGGATCATCCAGTGAGAGCTTCGCGATCCGGCGGAGCGCGTCCCCGGCAATCGCGCGACGTGCCGCATGCTGGCTGGGCGGATCGAGATGCTGCAGCTGGCAGCCACCGCACTCGTCGTCGCGATAGTGGGCGCACCGGGGCACGACACGACCCGGTCCGGGTTCCACAAGGCGGCCCAGCGTGGCGCGGGCGAATCGGGCGTGAAGCCGAAGGTCGGCGGGCTCGATCAGGTCACCGGGCGCGGTGCGCGGCACGAAGACCGTCCGGCCATCGGCGAGCCGGCCCACGCCGTCACCACCAGCCGCAATCCGCAGGACGCGGATGCTCTCGGTCACCGCAGGGCTTCTCGCCGACCGGCCCGGGCCCAGGCGCTCGCGCCGGCGCCGCCATCGGCGACCGAAAGACGGAGTCCGTGCCGACGCTCATCCTCGAGCAGCGCCGCGGCCACCGCCATCGGAAGGGGGCGCTCCGGATCGGAGCCGGCAGCGGCAAGCTCGGGCCTGCGATCGAGAAACTGGATGTCGACGTCACCCTTCACAAACGAGGGATCCGCGAAGAGCCGGATATGGAAACCCTGGTTGGTCCCGATGCCGACCACGATGAGCTCCTCGAGGGCGCGACGCATGCGGGTGATCGCCGTCGCGCGATCGGGACCGGAGACGATCAGCTTCGCGATCATCGAGTCGTAGAACAGCGTCACTTCATCGCCGGTCTCGAAGCCGGAGTCCCAGCGCACGCCCGGACCCGACGGAGCGCGAAGATAGGCGATGCGACCGGTGGAAGGCAGGAAGCCCTGGGAAGGATCCTCGCTGGTGATGCGGCACTCGATGGCCCAGCCCCGCGGGTGCAGCTCACCGGGATGAATCGTCATCGGGAGGCCGCGCGCGATCCGCAGCTGTTCCCGCACCAGGTCGACGCCGTAGACCAGCTCGGTGACCGGGTGCTCGACCTGGATGCGGGTGTTCATCTCGAGGAAGTAGAAGGAGCCGTCGGCGCTGAGAAGAAATTCGCAGGTGCCCGCGCCGCGATAGCCGACCGCGACCGCGGCGGAGACCGCCGCCTGTCCCATCTTCGTGCGCAGCTCGCGAGTGACGGCCACGGACGGCGCTTCCTCCACGACCTTCTGGTGGCGACGCTGGATCGAGCACTCGCGCTCGCCGAGGTGGATGGTGCGCTCGTTGTCGGCGAGGACCTGGATCTCGACGTGGCGGGGACGCACGATGTACTTCTCGAGGTAGACCGCGGGATCACCGAACGCCTTCGCCGCCTCGGCGGAGGCGCTCTCCATCGCGCCGGCGAGATCCGCCTCCTTCTGGACGACGCGCATGCCGCGCCCGCCCCCGCCCGCGGCGGCCTTCACCAGCACCGGATAGCCGATAAACGCGGCCATCTCGCGGGCCGCCTTCGCGTCGGACACCGGGGCGGTCGCGCCAGGGACGACGGGAACATTCGCGGCCTGCATGCGGCGGCGCGCCTCGGTCTTGTCGCCCATCGCGCGAATGGCGGACGCCGGGGGACCGATGAACACGAGCCCGGCCTGTGCGACGGCGTCGGCAAAGGGCGCGCGCTCGGAGAGAAATCCGTAGCCGGGATGAATCGCGCCGGCGCCGCTCGCCCGCGCGGCGTCGATGATGCGGTCGATCCTGAGGTAACTCTCGGCGGCCACCGACGGCCCGATGTGCACGGCGTAGTCGGCCGCGCGAACATAGGGACTGGACCGATCGGCGTCACTGTAGACCGCGACCGCCTCGAGGCCTTCCTCGTGGCAGGCGCGAATGACGCGGAGGGCGATCTCGCCGCGGTTGGCGATCAGGACGCGGGTGAACACAGGCGTCGTCTCAGAGGGGGATGTTGCCGTGTTTCCGCGCCGGGTTCCGGTCCCGCTTCCCTTCCAGGGACCGGAGGGCGTCGATCAGCCGCGGCCGGGTGTCCCGGGGGTCGATCACGTCGTCCACGAAGCCGCGCTCGGCAGCCTTATATGGATGCGCGAACGTCCTGGTGTACTCGTCGATGAGCTTCGCGGTCTCCGCCACCGGATCGGCGGCTTGCGAGATCCGCTCGCGATAGAGGATCTCCACCGCGCCCTTCGGTCCCATCACCGCGATCTCCGCGGTCGGCCAGGCGAGATTCACGTCGCCCCGAATGTGCTTCGAGCTCATGACGTCGTAGGCACCGCCGTACGCCTTCCGGGTGATCACCGTCAGCTTCGGGACCGTCGCCTCGCAGTACGCGTAGAGCAGCTTGGCGCCGTGCCGGATGATGCCCCCGTGCTCCTGCCCCACGCCCGGAAGGAATCCGGGCACGTCGACGAAGGTCACCAGCGGAATGTTGAACGCGTCGCAGAAGCGGATGAATCGCGCGGCCTTCACCGACGCGCTGATGTCGAGCACCCCCGCGAGCACGGCGGGCTGGTTCGCGACGACACCGACCGACTGGCCCCCCAGGCGCGCGAAGCCCACCAGGATGTTGCCCGCGAAGGCGCCATGAATCTCGATGAAGCGCCCGCCGTCGACCACCGCGCGGATCACCTCGTGCATGTCGTAGGGCTGGGCGGAACTCCCCGGAATCACCGAGAGCAGTGATTCTTCCCGCCGGATCGGCGGATCGGCGGAGGGGACCTGGGGCGCGGCGTCGAGGTTGTTGGGGGGGAGATAGTCGAGCAGGTCGCGCACCGCGGCGAGGCACTCGGGTTCCGAATCGTACACCGCGTGCGCGATGCCCGACGTCTCGGCGTGGACGTCGGCGCCACCGAGCTGGTCGAAGGTCACGTCCTCGTGGGTAACCGTCTTCACCACGTTGGGACCGGTCACGAACATGTAGGAAACGCCGCGCACCATGAACACGAAATCGGTGATGGCGGGGCTGTAGACAGCGCCCCCGGCGCAGGGGCCGAGGATGACGGAGATCTGCGGCACCACCCCCGAGGAGAGGACGTTGCGAAGAAAGATGTCGGCGTAGCCACCGAGCGAGGCCACGCCTTCCTGGATGCGCGCGCCGCCGGAATCGTTGAGCCCGATCATGGGCGCGCCGTTCCGAACCGCGAGGTCCATCACCTTGCAGATCTTCTGGGCGTGGGTCTCGGAGAGCGATCCGCCAAAAACGGTGAAGTCCTGGGAGAAGACGTAGACCAGCCGGCCGTTCACGCGGCCGTAGCCGGTCACCACGCCGTCGCCGGGAATCCGCTGGGACGCGAGCCCGAAGTCGGTGGCGCGGTGGGCGACGAAACGATCCAGCTCGACGAAGCTGCCTTCGTCGAGCAGCAGGTCGAGTCGTTCGCGCGCGGTGAGCTTGCCCTTCTTGTGCTGCTGGGCGATGCGCTCGGCGCCGCCGCCCTGCTCCGACTGGGTCTGGCGATGCCGCAGGTCTTCGAGAAGGTCGCGTGGTTCAGGCATGGGCGGGGAATATACCCGCCCGCCTCAGCCGCAGGCTTCGACGCCGGGGAATTTTCGCCCGATATTCAGGATGACCTTATTCGGGGTCTGGAGTCCGGCGAAAGGCTCGACCTTTTTGTTGATATTGAGGGCGCGCAGAATCGCGTTGATGGCATCGGTCACCACCGCCGGCATGGAATACCCCACACCCGCCCCAAGGCCCATCGCAATACTTCCCTGGCGGCATGCCAGGGGGCCGGTCAGAATGCCGGCGTCAGATCCACGCGTGATGGAGACCGACGTGTTCAGGAATCCGTAAGGACCGGTCGAGAACCCGGCGACTCCTATTCCGACC
>DATEOL010000391.1:0-10695 GCA_035274025.1 Gemmatimonadales bacterium
CCCTCCACCGTGAGCACGTGTGCGAGCCAGACCGCTGCCTCCTCCGCTGAGCGGGGCCGACGAGTGGCCAGGAGTGTGCTCCGCTCTCTGATGCTTTCGGTCTGGACGAACAGGTTGGAGAATGCGGGGTGTGCCGCGTCCGCCGTCGGGGGGGCGAGGACGATCTCGGCGTACGACGTGACCTCGATTTCGCGGGCCCGCGCTCCGTGGTTCGTGATCGATACCCGCCGGACCTCCGCATCGTCCTCCGAGGACACGATGACTTCAAGGCGGGTCGTGATTGCCCCATCGTGGCGGATGAACTCCGCGCGATCCTCGGAGAACGACACCTTGTAGCTCTCCGGCTGCGTCCCGCTGGGCTGGAATCCGGCCGACCAGCGCTCCCCGCTCGCCGTGTCCCGCAACAGTATATAGGAGCCGCTATCGTCCCGGGTGGCATCCTCCCGCCATCGGGTGATGGCCAGATCGCGCCAACGGCTGTATCCCGACCCCGCCGCGGTGAGCATCACGGTGTAGCGGCCGTTGGAAAGCAGGTGCGTCCGGGGCGTTGCCCCGTGCGGCGTGGAAAAGGTCCGGGTGTGGAGCGGAACCAGCTCGCGGACATCGCCGACCACCGCGGCGGTGTCCACCTGGGGCGGGACCAGGGCGACGTCGCGTGGGGTGCGCTCCTGCAGCAGCAGCTCGCTCGCCCGCACGATCGGCTCGCGGTGAAAGCGCGCCCGCATTGCGCCGCCATGGAGCGCGTTCGCGATGGCGACGATCACCATCCCCTGGTGGTGGGCCATGTACATCCGCACCACCGCCGGCATTGTGCCGACCGGCAGTCGCGACGCGGTGTAGTCGAGCGACTCGTAGTATCCGTAGCGCCCCGCCGCCCCGGCATCGGTGAGCGCCTGGAAATTGCGCAGCGCCTCCCGCGGCTGCACCATCACCGCCAGTCCGGTGGCGTACGGCGCGATGACGACATCGTCGCCCAGTCGGCGCCGGAGGCCAAGCCCGGGCACTCCGAAGCTCGAGTACTGAAAGATCATGCTCACGTCGCGGACATGGTAGCCCGATTCCGACATGCCCCACGGAACACCGCGTTCCTCTCCGTATTCGATCTGGCGCTCGACGACCAGGCGGCAGGATTGCTCCAGGATGCTGCCGACAGCCGCCCGCATGATCAGTCGAGGCATGAGGTATTCGAACATCGACCCCGACCACGACAACAGCGCGGCCTCCTTGCCCACCGGCGTCAAGGAACGGCCGAGCCGGAACCAGTGCTTTGCGGGAACGTCTCCCTTGGCGATCGCGAGGAAGCTCAACAGCCGGGCCTCCGAGGCGAGGAGATCGTAGCGTCCCGGGTCGAGTTCCCCATCGGTCATCCGGTACCCGATCGCGAAGAGCATCCGGGTCGAGTCGAACAGGAAGCGGAAGTCCATCCCCATGGCCATCGCGCGGGCCTCATCCGCGATCCGGTCGAGTCGTTGTACCAGCTCGGTGGCCGCGGCGGCGGAATGCTCCAGGCTGGCGGCGAGCGCATCGATCTCCCGCAGTCCGGCGGGAGTGGCGTCTACGGGGGCCATCGCGGCACGCCGGGCCGCCACGTCGCGCAGCGCTGCCCCGCACCGTTGAGGCAGTTCGGCCAGGGAGAAGGTCGTCGCCAGGCCCATCGGCGGCACGACCGCCCCACCGACTCGCAGCCTGGCCCAGGGCATCAGCGTGTCGGCATCGCGCGCGAGCGTGGTGACCGCGGCACGCAACTCCTTCGCCGCCTCGATCAGGGCCGACTGGGACGTCTCCCCCAGGTCCTCGCTCAGGTCGCGGGCACGATCGGCCGCCACCCGCGCGGCAGTCTCCAGTTCCGCCAGCCGTTGGGCCCACCCGGTCGGGGAGGCGGGTTCCTGCGCCAGCACGGTCATCACGACATCCAGCGCATCGTCCAGCCGGCGCTGCTTGTCGACGCCGGCGTTCCCGCGCTGATCGGCCGGGTCCGCGCTTTCCCGCAGGAGCAGGACGGCATCCTCGATACCGCTGAGCCCTCTCGGGACGGGAACAGCCTGCTCGATGATCTCGCGGCAGGCATTGCTGAGGGTCAGCAGTGCGCCGGCCAGGTTTCCGCTGTCAACCGAGGAGACGTAGCGGGGTTCCAGCGGTTCACCATTCCGGCTGTCGTACCAGTTGAAAAGGTGGCCGCGGTAGTGCTCGAGGTCTCTTACCGCGCGGAGCGTCGCCTCCAGGCGATCGGCCAGATCGAGGGTTCCGATCCAGCCGAAATCCCGGGCTGACACCGCCGAGAGCAGGTAGAGTCCGATGTTGGTCGGTGAGGTCCGCTGGGCAACGAGGGGCCGCGGTGTCTCCTGAAAGTTGTCGGGCGGCAGCCAGCGACTCTCCGCGGTCACGAACGTGGTGAAGTACCTCCAGGTTCGCCGGGCGATCAGACGGAGCGTGCGGGGTCCATCCGAGGGGAGCGCCTCGGGGCCGGACACCCTGCCCGGGACACTCACCCAGCGCGCGATTCCCGGAGCGAGACCCCAGAGGAGGAACACCGGCGCCGCGATGCGCAAGGCTCCGGGACGCGACCACGCCACGAGAACCGCACCGGCCAGTGCGAGGAACAGGCCGCCAGCCATGCAGCGATAGAACCCGCGCCGCGTCACCGGCACTCCGGAGGTCGCGCGTGCCATCGTCTTCCATTCCAGCATCCGGCGATGGGTCAGCAGGAGGCGTCCGAGAGTCCTCGCGATAGCGTCGGTCATCAACCACGCCTGATGGGCCATCATGGTAAGGCTGAGACCCATCTGGGCCATCGCCGACCGGAAGTCGCGGGCAACCGCGCGGAAATGGCGGCGGCGGGACACACCGGTCGAACGAGACGGGAGACCGGACAGTACTGGAAGGAGCGGAGGAAGGGCGATCACCGTGAGCACGAACGCCGTCCAGGCCGCGGCCGAAGCCCCCGGCCAGGCCCATCCCGCCACGAGCGTCAGGAAGGCAGCCGGCATCGACGCGCTGCGGCGGAGATTGTCGATCATCTTCCAGCGCCCGACGGGTGAGAGTCGGTGTCGCAGGATCCAGGGAAGGAGCTGCCAATCCCCGCGGGCCCAACGATGCTGGCGGGCCGCATTCGCCAGATAACTGACGGGCGCCGACTCGAAGAGCTCAACGTCGGTGACCAGGCCGGCGCGTGCGAGGAGTCCCTCGAAAAGATCGTGGCTGAGCAGCGAATTCTCCGGCACCCGTCCCGCGAGCGCCGCTTCGAACGCCTCGATGTCGTAGATCCCCTTGCCGGTGTACGATCCTTCCCCGAACAGGTCCTGGTACACGTCCGACACCGCCGCCGCATAGGGATCGACTCCCGACGGACCCGATGCCAGCCGCTGAAAAATTGAGCCGGTGACTCCGGGGAGCGGCGGCGTCACCCGGGGCTGCAGCACGGCGTACCCCTCCACGACGCGTTGTGTCGCGGGATCCAGCCGGGGCCGGTTGAGCGGATGCGCCATCGTACCGGCCAGGCGCTTGACCGCTCCGATCGGAAGCCGGGTGTCGGCATCCACCGTGACGACATACCGGACGTCGCCCGGTAGAGTCCCCGCCGTGGCGAGGAAGGTCGTGTCGGTCGCACCTCGCAACAGGCGGTTCAGCTCGTGCAGCTTGCCCCGTTTGCGCTCCCAACCCATCCAGACGCCTTCGCTCTCATTCCAACACCGTCGGCGGTGGAAGACGAAGAACCGATCGCCGCCTGGCGCGGGTCCGTGGAGTGCGTTGAGCCGCGCGATGCCGTCCCGGGCAGCGGCAAGGATCTCATCATCGGCCGGGGCGCGCTCGGCCGGAGCATCGGACCAGTCGGAGACCAGCGCAAAGCAGACGTCGCCCTCGGAGTTCGCGAGATAGTGCACCTCCAGCCGCTCAACCAGCTCTTCGACCTCGGTGGGGCTGGTGAGCAGCGCCGGTATGGCCACCATCGTACGAAACTCCGCCGGGACTCCCTTCGGCCATTCGAGCCGGGGAAGCAGGGCGGGTGTGACGACCATGGTGACGCCGCGATTGAGCAGGGCGACAGCGAGGTCCGAGGCGGGAATGAGGGCGAGCAGCCCCAGGACCAGGAGCCCGGTGATCGACAGGCCGCTCAGCCCGGCGGGGACCAACGGGACGGCGAGAATCAGGATGGTGAACAACAGGAGAGTGCCGAGATAGCCCCACGTCGCCGCGTCGATGAACGCGCGCCTCAGGCGCAACCCAAGGCGCGGGCGGTAGCCGACGGCGCGCTCGAAGTCCCGGCGACCGTTGCCAATGAGATGGAAACCGGGGTCGGCTGCTCGCGCATCCGGCGCCGCGCCCTCCGCGCGTGGGATGGCGCGGTTGCGCGCCCCGTGGGCCAGCGCTTCCCGGGCAATATCGAGCTCCGATCGCTCCGATCCGCGCGCGAGGTCTTCGATCGCATGGCGATAGCTGTCGCGGCTGACGAAGTCCATGGCCGCGAAATCGCTCCCGGCGCGGAGCGCTTCGTCTACCAAGCTCACGCCCTCGAAGAATGTCGTCCAATCCACGGCTGATATCAGCCGCATGCTGGTGATGATGTTGCGCACGGTCACCGTGGTCGCCGCCTGGCGCTGATGCTCGACCAGCGTGATCTCGTCGGGAGTCGTTCCCTGCGCCGCAAGCCGGTGGTGAAGCCACGCCAGGGCTGGCGTGGCGGCCGGATCCTGATCGCGCAGCCGCTGGACCAGCTCCACCGCGAAGGCGGTGGCCAGGCGCGCTCCCTCGTCCCGCGCCAGCATCGTGGACCACGCGTCCGCTCCCTGGCCGCCTCTCGCGACCACGGCATCGGCGAACGCATTCGCTTCCTGCTGCGCCTGGCGCCGGCGGATGACCACGTCCGCCATGCGGCGCAGGTTCTCGACCAGGACCACCCGCAGGGTGATTGGAACGGCCCAGAGCTCGCCGATCGTCAGGGGCTGCACCCGCTGGTACGCGCGTACGAAGCGGCGCAGCGTGTCGGGATCGAAGTGGCTGTCGGTGTGGGCCACGAAGGCCCAGGCGATGCCGTATACGCGGGGGTAGTCGGTGAGCGGACCGTCGGCGAGCTTCGGAAGCTCGCGATAATACCCGGCGGGCAGATCCTTGCGGATTTCGCGCAGCTGCTCGTCGACGACGAAAAAGTTGTCGACCAGCCACTCCGCGGCGGGGGTGATCCAGTGCTTCTCCTGGAGCGCCGTGCCGATGGTCCGGTTCGCCTCTCGCAGGACGCGCCCGTTGTCCTCGACGCGTTCCAGCAGCCGATGCCCTGCCTCGGTCCCGGCCGTGACGGGCTGCGCGCTCGCCAGGCTCTCGGCGTGCTCCTCGAGCCGCTCGATGCCGAACAACTCCGAGCGGATCGGCTCCTCGATCGAGGCCCGCCTCGGCGCGCCAACCGGCAGCAGGCGGCCCACCGGTCAGACCCGGCCGCCGGCGCGCAGCACCCGCTGAATGACTGCCTGCGCCTCGTCCTGGATCTGACGCAAGTGATCCCTTCCCGTGAAACTCTCGGCGTACAACTTGTAGACGTCTTCGGTGCCGGATGGGCGGACAGCGAACCATCCCCTCCCGGTGACGACCTTCAGGCCGCCGATGGGAGCATCGTTCCCCGGGGCGCGCGTGATGCGATCGGTGATCCGGTCACCGGCGATCGCCGGTTCCGTGACCTGGTCCGGAGAGAGCTGCCGCAAGACCTCCTTCTCGACGGGGGTGGCGGGCGCGTCGATGCGTTGGTAGGCGAAGGGGCCGAACTCGCGAGTGAGGTCCTCGTAGAGCGCGCCCGGGTCGCGCCCGGTTACAGCCGTCATCTCCGCGGCCAGGAGGCCGAGGACAATGCCGTCCTTGTCGGTTGTCCAGACCGTGCCATCCCGCCGCAGGAGTGTCGCCCCCGCGCTTTCCTCGCCGCCGAACGCGAGTGCCCCATCGGTCAGGCCGTCGACGAACCACTTGAACCCCACCGGGACCTCGACCAGCGGGCGCCGCAGACGCGTCGAGACCCGATCGATCATGCTGGTGCTCACCACCGTTTTGCCAATGCCCGCCGTCGCCCGCCACTGTGGCCGGTGCCGGAAGAGGTACTCGATGGCCACGGCGAGGTAGTGATTGGGATCGAGCAGACCTGCGTCCCTGGTCACGATCCCGTGCCGGTCGTGATCGGTGTCGCAGGCCCACGCAACATCAAAGCGCTCCCTCAAGTCCAGGAGCCGCTGCATGGCGTACGGCGAGGAGCAATCCATGCGGATCTGTCCGTCCCAGTCGACGCTCATGAACCGGAAGGTGGGATCCACCACGGCGCTCACCACGGTGATCGGCAGGCGGAACCGATCCGCGATCCTCTCCCAGTAACGGACGCCAGCCCCACCCATGGGATCGACGCCCAGCCTGAGGCCCGCGTGGCGGAGGGTGTCGAGGTCCACGACGGCAGGGAGCTCGCTGATGTAGGAGTCCATGAAATCATGTCGCCGGGTGGTGGGGGCACGGCTCGCGCGGGAGAACGGCATGCGCTTCACGTCGCGGAGCCCGTCGCTCAGCAACTCGTTGGCGCGATCCTGGATCCAGGTGGTGACGTGGGTCTCCGCGGGTCCGCCGTGTGGTGGGTTGTACTTGAATCCGCCGTCCCGGGGCGGGTTGTGCGACGGCGTCATGATGATGCCGTCGGCAAGGGCCGGAGGACGGGTGCGATTGTGCGTGAGGATGGCATGCGAGACGACGGGTGTCGGGGTGTACCCGGCGGCGGCGTCGATCCGGACGTTCACCTCGTTCGCCGCGAGCACCTCGACCGCGGTGGTCCAGGCGGACTCGGAGAGGGCATGCGTGTCGGTCCCGAGGAAGAGGGGGCCCGCGACACCATGATGGCGCCGGTAGTCACAGACGGCCTGGGTGATGGCCAGGATGTGGTGTTCGTTGAAGGAGACATCGAGCGAGGAGCCGCGGTGCCCCGAGGTACCGAAGGCCACCCGCTGAGCGGCCACCGATGCGTCGGGGCGCTCCGCGTAATACGCCGTCATCAGGCGTGGCACGTCGACCAGCATGGAGAGCGGTGCCGGTTGCCCGGCGCGTGGATCAATCTTCATCCGCGACGGCGCCTCACGTGGTACCAGGCATGAACCCCTCCTTGCAGAACGAGCCGCTCGACGCAGGACCGCCGACGTCGCGAGCGATAGGCGAAGGCTCGCGGGCTGCCGTAGGCGGACCAATGGCCCGATCGTACCACGCTCGTCAACGGCCGTCACCCCTCGCGGGCTCGAGAGCCTGACGTGAAGGGACCAGAACGGACGTTACCCAATGCGGTACATATGGTTCATTGCCAGGTCGCTCGATCGGACGTCATCGTTCCCTCGAGCAGGAGCGGCCTGATGGAGCTCCGGGAAGCCGGTGTGAGCACGGGGATGCGATGAGAAGGTCTGTCCTTATTACCCCCCGGAGGGCCGATATGATCCGGCTGACATGTGTCGAACACGGAGGCGAGCATGAACCGTCGACTGCCGCTTCATCTGCTGCCGTTCGATCACCGCCATTCGTACCTGAGCGGCATGTTCCATTGGACCGGACCGCTGTCCCAACGCCAACGCCGGACGGTGACCGAGACCAAGCAGATGATCTATGAGGGATTCCGCGAAGCGCTGGGGCCGGAGACGCCGGTCGCTTCCGCCGGCATCATGATCGACGAGGAATTCGGCGCGGCCATCCTGCGCGATGCGGTGCAACGCGGCTATGTGACTGCCCTGGCCACGGAAAAGAGCGGCCGGGAAGAATTTGAATTCGAGTATGGGGCGGACTTCGCCGCTCACATCGAAGCGTTCCAGCCGACGTTCGCGAAGGCGCTGGTGCGCTTCAACCCGGAGGGTGATCCGGCGTGCAACCAGCGGCAGGCCTCCAGGCTCAGGCAACTCTCCGACTACTGCGCCGGGACGGGGCGGGAATTCCTGCTCGAATTGCTGGTTCCAGCCACCGACGCCCAACGAGCCGGTGTCCGCACGACGGGCGCGAGCTACGACCTGGACGTGCGGCCCCGGCTGATGCTCGAGGCCATCCGCGCGCTCCAGGAAGCGGGCGTCGAACCGGACATCTGGAAAGTCGAAGGTCTGAGCCGCCAGGTGGAATACGAGCGGGTCGTCGCCCTGGCCCGGCGTGGCGGCCGCCGGGACGTTGGCTGCCTGGTCCTGGGACGCGGTGCCGATGTCACCGAGGTCGTGACATGGCTGGAAATCGCCGGATCCGTTCCGGGCTTCATCGGATTCGCGGTGGGACGAACCACATTCTGGGACGCCATTGCCGAGTATCTCGCGCACCAGGTGAGCCGTGAGCACGCGGTTTCCCGTATCGCGTGGCGCTTTCGCCAATGGGTGGAGGCTTTCGAAGGCGCTCGCAGCTCGCTCCCGGTCCGCCTCGACCAACCGCTTACAACGCCTGGCGACGCAGGAGCTGCGCGTTCAGCGCCACGATGACCGTGCTGGCCGACATCAGCAGGGCGGCCGCGGCCGGGGGGAGCAGGATTCCCCGGTGGTACAGCACCCCCGCGGCAAGCGGGATGGCAACGACGTTGTACCCCACCGCCCACCACAGGTTCTGCACCATCTTGCGGTAGGTCGCCTTGGACAGATCGATGATCCGGGGAACGTCGCGCGGATCGTTCCGCACCAGCACGACATCCCCCGCCTCGACGGCTACGTCGGTCCCGGCGCCGACGGCGATGCCGACGTCGGCGGTGACGAGGGCGGGCGCGTCGTTGACGCCGTCGCCGACCATCGCGACGCGCTTGCCTCGCGACTGCAGCTCTTCGATTTTCTTCGCCTTGTCTTCCGGCAGTACCTCGGCGAACACGAGATCGATTGCCAGGTCCCTGGCGACGGAGTCCGCGACGGCCTTCGCATCGCCGGTGAGCATCACCACCTCGATCCCGGCCTCGTGCAGCCGCCGGACCGCCTCGCGCGACTCCGGCCGGACGGCGTCCGCAACAGTAAGGGCAGCCAGCGCGCGGCGATCCTCCAGGAGGTACACGGCTGACTGACCGCGTGAGGCGGCCTCAGCCGCGGCCTCGACTAACGGTGCTGCCGGCTCGACGCTGAGCTTCCGGAGAAGATTCGGCCCACCGACACGCAGCGTACGGCCACCCATGCTCGCTTCGACCCCGTAGCCCGGGAGCGCGCGGAAACTCCCGGCCGGCGGAACCTCGAGACCGCGCTCGGTGGCGCTTGCGACAATCGCGCTGGCCACCGGATGCTCCGAGTCGCGTTCGATCGCGGCCGCCCACCGGAGCGCGTCATCCTCCGTGACCCCGTCGACGACACGCATCCCCACCACGCGATGTTCAGCGAGCGTCAGCGTTCCGGTCTTGTCGAACACCACAGTGTCCAGTTGGCGCGCCTCCTCGAGGCCCCGGCGATTCCGCACCAGGAGCCCGGTCCTCGCTCCCAGAGTCGTCGCGATGGCGATCACCAGAGGAATAGCCAATCCGAGCGCGTGAGGACACGCGACCACCAGGACAGAGACGACTCGTTCCACCGTGAACGCCGGGTCGGCTCCGAGGGCAGTCCAGGCAATTCCGGTCATCACGCCCGCGACGACCGCGACCACGGTCAGGGCAAACGCGGCGCGATCGGCGAGTGCCTGCGCCCGGGAGCGCGACTGCTGCGCCTGTTCGACGAGCCGCATGATGCGCGCGAGCGAGGTCTCCGCGCCGCTCCGGGTGACCTCCACGCGCAGCGAGCCGGCCCCGTTGATCGTCCCCGCGATTACGGGGTCGCCCTGGGCCTTGTCGACCGGACGCGATTCACCCGTGATCATCGACTCGTTCAGTGCACTGTTCCCGCTTCGTACCAGTCCGTCGGCGGGCACGCTCGCGCCGGGCAAAATGAGCACCAGGTCACCGGCGTGCAGCGCCGTGATCTCGATCTCCTCGGTGCGGCCATCCACTTCGCGGATGGCGGTGCTGGGCAACAGCCTCGCGAGCTCCTTCAGCGCGCCCTGCGCCTGAGAGATCGAGCGCATCTCGATCCAGTGTCCGAGAAGCATGATCGTGACGAGGGTCGCGAGCTCTTCCCAGAGCGGCATTCCCCTGTAGCCGAGGGCGACGGCGGCGCTGAATCCGAATGCAACCAGGATGGCCAGGGCAATCAACGTCATCATCCCGGGCAGTCTCGCTCGGAGCTCACGCGCCGCTCCCTGGAAGAACACCCGACCGCCGTAGATGAAGACCGCGGTGCCGAACAGCGGCGCGATCCACCGCCCGCCCGGAAGAAGCGGACCGTGCCGGCCGATGATTCCCGCGAGCATGTGGCCCCACAGGATCGTCGGGATCGTCAACGCGAGTGAGATCCAGAACTTCGTCCGGAACATCTCCACGCTGTGGCCGGCATGCTTGTCGTGGGCCGGATGCTCTTCGCCGCCGCGCTCTGCGTGCCCCTGGTGCCCTTCAAGCTGGCCGGGCGGATCGGAGTGATGGTGGGGATGGTCGTGACGGGAGCTGTTCATACTGCGATTGCCTTGGCGACCGCTTCACGCTGGTGGAGGAGGATGGGAACCACAACGATACCGGCATTCGCAAGCGCGGCAAGCGGGACGGGACCCGTGCCTGATTCAGGCTGAACTCTTGAAATGCGAAGGCGGCCGCCTGGGACCATTCCCAATCGACCGCCACAGAAGCATCTCCGCGATCCAGCGATTGCGATCACCAGATCGCGAGATCACCAGATC
>DATEOL010000392.1:0-9066 GCA_035274025.1 Gemmatimonadales bacterium
TGGAGACCCAGCCGTGCAGCTCCACATGGCCGCGACCGACGGGGACCACCGTAAAGGAGATCCCCGCGAGCGCGGGATCGCCCTCGAGGGCCGCTTCGACGGCGGAGACGGCCGCGCGGGCGATCGGGCGCTCGACCGGGAACTCGCCGGTGAGCTCCTTCCGCAGGGTGCGGAGCCTGCGACGATCGACGCCACCCACGGCACCCCGGACCAGGAATCCGGTGAGGAATCCCAGGGTGAGACCGGTGAGGGCCCGAAGCAGTGCTCCGGACTCCCCGGAATGGCGTACAGAAAGCCTCCGCATGCGGTTAACTTAACTGGCGACAACGTCCTCTTGTACCCGCATTCACGCACTGAGTCACCTGTGTCCGAGCCCAACGCGCCCTCCGGATCCTCGCGGCTTCGCTGGGGTCTGGTGGCCCTGATCATCCTCACCGGCATCGGCCTCGCCATCGTGTTCGCCCCCCGGAGCGAGCCGGTCGTCCAGCTCGAAGGGGCGACGCGGTGAGCGTCGTCAAGCTGACGTTGCCCGATGGCAGTGTGCGCGAAATGCCCGCCGGCACGACGGGCGCCGCGCTCGCCGCCGCCATCGGTCCGGGTCTCGCGCGCGCCGCGGTCGCCATCAAGGTGAATGGAGAGGTGCGTGACCTGGGGCGCCCGATCGAACAGGACGCGACGGTCGCGATCCTCACCGATCGCGACGCGGACGCGCTGCCGGTGCTCCGGCATTCCGCGGCGCACGTGCTCGCGACGGCAGTCCGCGAGCTCTTCCCCGGCGCCGGCATCGGCTTCGGTCCCGCGATCGACGACGGTTTCTACTACGACTTCGAAGTCGAGCGGCCGTTCACGCCCGAGGATGTCGAGCGCATCGAGGCGAGGATGCGTGAGGTTGCCGTGGCGGACTATCCGTTCGTGCGCGAGGTGGTCTCCCGCGACGAGGCGAACCGAAGGTTTGCCGACGATCCGCTCAAGCTCGAGCGGATCTCCGAGCTGGGTGCCGACGAGACCATCTCCACCTACACCGACGGGCCGTTCATCGACCTCTGCCGCGGACCGCACGTCCCGACGACGGGCCGCCTCAAGCATTTCCGGCTGCTGAACACCGCGGGCGCGTACTGGCGCGGCGACGAGAAGCGCCAGATGCTGCAGCGGATCTACGGCACGGCGTTCTTCAAGAAGGAAGACCTCGAGACCCACCTCCACCGGCTGGAGGAGGCCCGGAAGCGCGACCATCGCAAGCTCGGCAAGGAGCTGGATCTCTTCATGATCCATCCCTGGGCCCCGGGTGCGGCCTTCTGGACCGACCGCGGCACGGTCATCTACAACACCATCAACGAGTACATGCGGGAGCTGCAGCGCGACGGGTACAAGGAGATCCGCACGCCGCTGCTCTTCAACCGCAGGCTCTGGGAGCTCTCCGGCCACTGGGGGAAGTATCGCGAGAACATGTTCCTGGTCCTCGACAACGAGACCGGAGAGCACGACTTCTCGCTCAAGCCGATGAACTGCCCGTCGCACTACCTGCTGTACTCGTCGAAGAAGCACAGCTATCGCGAGCTGCCGCTCCGGTTCAACACGTACGACGTGCTGCACCGGAACGAAGTGAGCGGCGCGCTGTCGGGGCTCACCCGGGTGCGACAGTTCTCCCAGGACGATTGCCACGTCTTCCTGATGGAGTCCCAGATCGCCGACGAGGTGAAGCGTCTCACGGACCTGATTCTCGGCTACTACCGCGCCTTCGGATTGGACGCGAGCCTCAAGTTCGCGACGCGCCCCCCGCAGCGGATCGGCGAGGACGCCATGTGGGACCGCGCCGAGGGGGCGCTCAGGGCCGCGCTTGAGGCCACCGGACTGCCGTACGAGGTCAAGCCCGGGGACGGCGCCTTCTACGGGCCCAAGGTCGACTTCGACGTGGCCGATTCGCTGGGTCGCAAGTGGCAGCTCGGCACGATCCAGCTCGACTATGCCGCTCCAGAGCGTTTCGACCTCATCTATGTCGGCGAAGACAACGCCGAGCACCGGCCGGTGGTCATCCACCGCGCGGTCAGCGGATCCTTCGAGCGCTTCATCGCGATCCTGATCGAGCACTTTGCCGGCGCGTTTCCCGTCTGGCTGGCGCCGGAGCAGGTGAGGGTGCTTCCGATCTCGGACCACCAGGCGGAGGCTGCACGGGGCGTGCTCGCGAAGTTCCGCGCGGCGGGCGTTCGCGCCGTGCTCGACGAGAGCAACGAGACGCTCTCGTACCGGATCCGGCACGCCGAGCTGCTCAAGATTCCGTACGTGGCGGTGGTGGGTCAGCGCGAGGCGGATTCCGGAACGGTCGCGGTGCGGGTGCGCGGCGCAGGCAACAAGCAGGACGTTGTGAGCGTAGATGCTTTCATCGACCGCGTGAAGTCCGAAATCTCCTCACGGGCATTGGTGCCATGAGTCACTCGTGACTCGCGACTCCCAGCTGATCCGCGCCCTCGGCATCCCGGCTTTCACCCTCGCCATCGTCAATACCATCGTCGGATCCGGCATCTTCGGACTCCCGGCGGCCGCCGCACAGGTCATGGGGTCTGCGGCCCCGCTCGCCTATGTCGGCTGCTCGATCCTGGTCGGACTGGTGGCACTCTGCTTCGCGGAATGCGGCAGCCGGGTTCCCCATACCGGTGGCACCTACGCCTGGGCCCGCACCGCGTTCGGCCCCCAGGTCGGCAGCTCCGTCGGCTACCTGATGGCGTTCGCCAACCTCGCGGGTTCCAACGCGGCGGTCGGCGCGTTGCTGGTCGCGAGCCTCCGCGCCGCGCTGCCGTCCCTGCCGTTGTGGGGCCCGGGGATCATCGTCGCGATCATCTACATCACGCTCGCGCTCACCAACATTCGCGGCGTCAAGTCGGGGGCGCGGGTGTCGATGGCGATGGCGCTGATCAAGGTCACGCCGCTGCTGGTGCTCGTCGGCGCGGGGCTCTTCGCCCTCAATCGCGAGAACCTCCGCATCCCCCAGGCGCCATCGGCGGGCACACTGGCGTCGGGGATGGTGCTGCTCTTCTTCGCGTTCATGGGGACCGAGGGCCCGCTTTCGACCATCGGTGAAGTAAAAAACCCGACCCGCACCATTCCGCGCGCGCTCGGCCTGGCGGTGCTCCTCACCGGCACACTCTACCTGCTGGTCCACGTCGTCGCGGAGAGCGCCCTCGGACCCCGACTGGCCGAAGTGACCGACGCCCCGCTCGCGGAAGCGGCCGGCGTGATCTTCGGTCCCACGGGAAGAACCTTCCTGCTCTGGGCGGCGATCCTGTCGACCACCGGCTACTTCACGGGGGACATTCTCTCCGCCCCGCGGATGTTCAATGCGCTCGGTGAGGACGGGCTGCTGCCGCGCTGGCTCGGCAAGGTGCACCCCGAGTATCACACGCCCCACGTCGCCATCGTGTTCTATGTGGCATTCTGCGGGGTGCTCGCCGTGACGGGGACGTTCCGCCAGCTCGCGATCTTCGCGTCCGCGGGAACGCTCCTGGTCTATGCGATCTCGGTTCTCGGCCTGCTCCGGCTCCGGAAACTGGGGGTCCAGGGAGATTCCGAGCCCTTTCGCGCCCCCGGTGGCGTTCTGCTTCCGGCCATTTGCACCATCATCATTGCGGGACTGCTCTGGTCGCTCCGGTGGCAGGAGCAGGTGGCGGCCTTCGGACTGGCGATCGTGGGGGCCATTCCAGGGTATCTCACCACACGTCGTGAGCCGTGAGCCGTCAGCCGTGAGCCGGGAACCGAAGGGCCGATTCGGTTATTTTATTGGCAGGGTTTTCACGGCTCACGGCTCACGACTTACGGCTCACGAACATGGACGCAAAGACTCCAGTCATCATCTCGGCCTGCCGCACTCCGATCGGCAAGTACCTTGGCGCGCTCGCGTCCTTCACGGCCCCCCAGCTCGGCGCGATAGCCATCCGCGAAGCGGTGAAGCGGGCCGGCGTCGACATCCACGCCATCGACGAAGTCATCATGGGCCACGTGCTCCAGGGTGGCTCGGGCCAGGCCCCGGGACGCCAGGCGGCGATTCAGGCCGGCATCCCGGGGACTGTCCCGGCGCTCACGATCAACAAGGTCTGCGGTTCGGGCCTCAAGGCCGTGATGCTCGCCGCGCAGTCGATCAAGGCAGGGGACGCGCAGTGTGTCGTCGCGGGCGGGCAGGAGTCGATGTCGTCCTCGCCGCACTACCTCTACGGCTACCGGACCGGCATCAAGGCCGGCAACCAGACCATCGTCGACGGGATGATCCATGACGGGCTCTGGGATTCGTTCGGCACCACCCACATGGGCGGATACGCCGAATACACCGCGACCAAGGCTGGCGTCTCGCGGCAGGACCAGGACCAGTACGCGTACGAGAGCCAGATGAAGGCGGTCGCCGCGCAGGAGAGCTGCAAGTTCTCCCAGGAGATCGTGCCGGTGGAGGTCGCCTCGAAGGGTGGGACGACCAAGGTCACTCTCGATGAGGCCCCGCGGAAAGACACCACGCTCGAAGGCCTCGCCAAGCTCAAGCCCGCGTTCCAGAAGGACGGCAGCGTCACCCCGGGCAACGCGCCGGGCCTCAACGACGGCGCCAGCGCGCTCATCGTGACGTCCCTCGCCTTTGCGAAGGCCAATGGACTCAAGCCGCTCGCGAAAGTCACCGAGTATGCCACCGGCGGGGGAGAGCCGAAGGAGCTCTTCTTCGCGCCGATCCTCGCGGTGCAGAACCTGATGAAGAAGGCCGGCACCACGATCGGCGATTACGACCTCATCGAGGCCAACGAGGCCTTCGCGGTGCAGGCGCTCGCCGATGGCCGCGCGCTGGGCTGGGACTGGGACCGCGTCAACGTCAACGGCGGCGCGATCGCGCTCGGACATCCGATCGGCGCAAGCGGTGCCCGGGTCCTCACCACGCTGCTCTACGCCATGCGCGATCGGGGCAGGAGCACCGGACTCGCGACCCTCTGCCTCGGCGGGGGCAACGCCGTCGCCCTGTCGGTGGAAGCGCTGTGACACGCGCGAAGGCGGCCGGACTCTCGGCCGCCTTCCTCTTTTCAGGCCTCGCTCTCAGCGTCGGATTCACCGGCCTCGCCTCGCGGGTTGTCTGGCCCGAGGGAGCGTCGAGTCTGGCCGCGTCGGCCAGTCTCCAGACCCTGGTCAGTATCCTGGCGTTCGGGATCGCGACCTGGGTCTTCGGGTTCAGGCTGGGCGGACTGCGCGCCGGCGACCTGCGGTGGCACGGGAACGCGAACGGTGCGGTTCGCGGATTCCTGCTGGGCAGCTGGCCGGCGATCGCGGTGATGGCGCTCGCCGTTCCGCTGGCCGGTGCGGCGTGGATGCCGGATGGCGGAACGATGTCGGACTGGGCTGGGACACTCCCGGGGCTCGCCATCATCTTTCTTCCCGCCGCATTTGCCGAGGAGTTTTCGTTTCGTGGTGCGGGACTGGTGCTGCTGGCCCGGGCCATTGGCCGGCCGCTCGCGGTCGTCACACTCGCGGCCTTCTTCGCGCTCGCGCATGTGCTCAACCCCGCGGTCACGACGCTCGGGCTCGTGAATGTCGGACTCGCGGGGATATTCCTGGGCGCGGTGTTCTACCTGCCCGGCGGGCTGTGGACCGCGACCGCGGCGCACTTCGCGTGGAACATGACCCTCGCCACGCTCGCCGCCCCGGTCAGCGGTCTTCCATTCCTGCTTCCCGGGATCGACTACCGGCCGGGCTCGCCGACGTGGCTGTCCGGCGGGACATTCGGCCCCGAAGGTGGGGTCATCGCGACCGCAGTACTCACCCTGGCCACCCTGGTGGCCCTTCGATTCACCGAACGACCGAAGGAGTCGTACGCATGACACAGGTCGCCGTCATCGGCGCCGGTACCATGGGCAACGGCATCGCCCATGTCTTCGCGCAGCACGAGTGGGATACCACCCTCATCGATGTGCGTCCCGAAGCCCTCGAGAAGGGCCTCGCGACGATCAAGGGCAACCTCGAGCGCCAGGTGAAGAAGGGCACGCTTGCCGCCGAGGCCCCCGCCGCGATCCTGGGGCGGATCAAGACCGCTTCGTCGCTCGATGCCGCGAAGGGCGCTTCGCTGGTGGTGGAAGCGGCTACCGAGAATCCCGAGCTCAAGCACCAGATCTTCCGGACGCTCGACAGCGTGGCGGATGCAGGTGCGATTCTCGCCACCAACACCAGCTCGATTTCCATCACGGAAATCGCCGCGAGCACGAAGCGCCCCGACAAGGTGGTCGGGATGCACTTCATGAACCCGGTCCCGTTGATGCAGCTCGTCGAGGTCATCCGCGGCCACGCAACGACCGACGAGACGACGCAGGCCGTGCTCGGCATCGCGAAAGCGCTGGGAAAGACGCCCGTCGAGGTGAACGACTATCCGGGCTTCGTGGCGAACCGGATCCTCATGCCGATGATCAACGAGGCCGTGTTCTGCGTGATGGAAGGCGTCGCCACGCCGGAAGCGATCGACACGGTGATGAAGCTTGGCATGAATCACCCGATGGGCCCGATCACGCTGGCGGATTTCATCGGGCTCGATGTCTGCGTCGCGATCCTGGACGTGATGTACAAGGGCCTGGGAGATCCGAAGTACCGTGCCTGTCCGTTGCTGCGGCGGATGGTCGCGGCAGGACATCTCGGCAGGAAATCGGGGAAGGGCTTTTACAGCTACTAGCTGCCAGCAGCTAGCCGCTAGTAGCTTGGGAGACCCATGCCAGAACAGATCCCCATCGGGGCGGATCACGCGGGATTCCAGCTCAAGGAGCGCCTGGTGAAGGAGCTCCGGAGCCTGGGGTTCGACACCATCGACCTGGGAACGCATTCGGCGGATTCGGTTGATTACCCGGACTTCGCACACCCCGTCGCTTCCATGGTGGAGCGCGGTGGGGCAAAACGGGGTATCCTGCTGTGTGGGACCGGCATCGGCATGGCCATCAGCGCGAACCGGCACCGGGGGGTCCGGGCTGGCCTGATCTGGGACCCGGAGATCGCGAAGCTTTCCCGTCAGCACAACGACTCGAACATCCTGGTGCTTCCGGCGCGCTTCGTGAGCGAGGACACCGGCGTGCGGATTCTTCACGCCTGGCTCGATACGCCGTTCGAGGGAGGGCGTCACGAACGGCGGGTGAACAAGATGGAACCGGAGAACGCATGACCCTTCAGCGCAACGCACCGCTGTCCCAGGTGGATCCCGAAATCGCTGCACTCGCCGAGCGTGAAGTCGAGCGCCAGCGGCACGGGCTCGAGCTGATCGCGAGCGAGAATTTCGCCTCGCGCGCGGTGCTGGAGGCGATGGGGACCGCGCTCAACAACAAGTACGCCGAGGGCTATCCCGGGAAGCGGTACTACGGCGGGTGTGAGGTCGTCGACGTCGTCGAGCGGCTCTGCATCGAGCGGGCGAAGCAGCTGTTCGGCGCCGAGCATGCGAACGTGCAGCCGCACTCCGGCGCCCAGGCGAATTTCGCGGCGTTCATGGCCGTGCTGCCGCCGGGCGGGACACTGCTTGCGATGGCGCTGCCCCATGGTGGCCACCTGTCGCACGGCTCGATGGCGAACCACAGCGGGATCATCTGGAAGCCGGTGCATTACGGCGTCAATCCGGCGACGGGCATCATCGACTACGACAAGGTCCGGGAGATCGCCAAGGAGCATCGTCCCGGACTGCTGATCGCCGGGGGCAGCAATTACGCCCGGGTGATCGATTTCGCGGCGTTCCGGTCCATCGCCGATGAGGTGGGGTGCCCGTTGCTGGTCGACATGGCGCACTTCGCGGGACTGGTGGCCGGTGGAGCCTACCCGTCGCCCGTGCCCCATGCCCAGATCGTAACAAGTACCACACACAAGACCCTGCGCGGTCCCCGCGGCGGGATCATCCTCTGCATCGAGTCGCTGGCCAAAGCCATTGATAAATCAGTATTCCCCGGCCATCAGGGCGGGCCGCTGGAGCACGTGATCGCGGCCAAGGCGGTCGCCTTCCACGAGGCCCTGACGGAGGATTTCCGGGTCTACGCCCACCAGACGGTGGCCAACGCCCGGACCCTTGCCGCTGGACTGATGGGTCGGGGGTATGCCATAGTATCTGGTGGTACCGACTCTCATCTGATGACGATCGACCTTCGAACCAAGGGCATGACCGGCAAGGACGCGGAAGCGATCCTTGGCCGCGCCGGCATCACCGTCAACAAGAACACGGTGCCGGACGACCCGCTTTCGCCGTTCGTGACCAGCGGGGTGCGGATCGGGACACCAGCGGTCACCACGCGCGGGATGGGCGAACCGGAAATGGAGCAGATCGCCGAGCTCATCGTCGATGCGCTGGCCCGGCCCGATGAGGAATCGCTGGCGGCCGTGCGGTCACGGGTCGAGTCGCTGGCCGACGGGTTCCCGCTCTACGCAGATGAGCCGGCGGAGGCGGGGCGATGAACCAGGTCCGTCTCGCCGAGGAGGTTCTGGAGCGCATCCACTCGCGCGAACCCCGGTATGGTGAGCAGGCCTACCTGTTCGTCCTCGCCAGCATCGAATTCCTCCAGACCAGGCTGCCGGCCCGCCGCCACGTAAGCGGGCAGGAGCTGGCGCATGCGGTGCGCGACTACGCGCGTGACCAGTTCGGACTCCTCGCGCCTTCGGTGCTTTCTCACTGGGGCCTGGTGGAGACGCTCGACATCGGCCGGATCGTGTTCACGCTCGTGGATGTTGGACTGCTCATCACCCAGCCGGAGGATCGGCTCGAGGATTTCAATCACGTCTTCGAGTTCCGGGCGGCCTTCGACGACTGGAACTACGTGTGGGAAGGCGTGCCCGGGGCCGAGCCCCGGTCATCTGGCGATCTGGCGATCTAGTGATCTAGCGAACTGCTGCCCTCCGATCGCCAGATCTCCAGAGCGCCAGGTCTCCAGATCACCTGATGCCACCGATCCCCGTCCTATCTCCCGAACAAGCCGCCCAGTGGGACCAGCGGGCCGTCGCGGCGGGCGTCTCCCTCGAAACATTGATGGAAACCGCAGGTCGAGCCGTGGTTCAGGTGCTCGCCGACCGCCATGGCGCGCGCCTTCGCCAGGGCGTGCT
>DATEOL010000393.1:0-4836 GCA_035274025.1 Gemmatimonadales bacterium
CGTCCGGGTCCACTTCGATGGCGCGAAGTGCTTCCTGGATCCCCGGCTCCAGCCTCTGCTGTGACACCAGGCCCATCGCATGGACGGCGGCGGCCCACGCGTTCAAGGGATCGGCCGCGGTCCCGCGTGCCAGGTCCGCGAGACCGCGCTCCGCGGACGCGACCGAAGTGCCGCACACCGTGAAGACCGCCCCGCGCTCGCACAGGCTTCGTATATGGTTGGGGTCGGCGGCGAGCGCACGATCGCTCAGGGCGGAGCTGGCGTCCGCGTCCCAGTCCACGAAGGCCACGATGCTTGCCAGATTCGCGAGGGCCTCGACCTGCGCCGGGTCGATGGCCAGGGCGCGCTCCGAAGCCGCGCGCGCCCGGGGGAAATACGTGTCCGGCGCGCCGACGCCGTAGAGCGCGGTGAGCCGGCAGGCGTCCCCGTTCAGGGCATGAGCTTCCGCCAGCTCGGGGTCCAGCGCCACGGCCTGCTCGAAGCAGGCCAGTGCGTCGAACATCGCGCGACCCCGTCGGGCGAGGAGGGCGCGTCCCTTGAGCAGGAGCTCATAGGCCTGGAGGTTGCGCGGTGCGGCCCGCGCGGGCCGGGGGATACTTCCGCCGAGAGAGCCGGCGAGCCTGGTGGCGATCGCGCCCGCCAGCTCGTCCTGCACCGCGAACACGTCCAGCAGCTCACGGTCGTAGCGCTCCGACCAGATATGGTATCCATCCGCCACGTTGATGAGCTGGGCCGTGATCCGGAGTCGTGACCCGGCCTTTCGCACGCTGCCCTCGAGCACGGTGCGCACCCCCAGCCGCTCACCCACGACGCGCAGGTCCTCGTTCTTCCCCTTGAACGCGAAGCACGACGTGCGGGCCGCGACGCGGAGGCCGCCCTGCTGCACCAGGGCGTTGATGATTTCCTCGGTGATTCCGTCGGCGAAGTAGTCGTCGTCGGCGGACGCGCTCATGCTGGCGAACGGCAGCACGGCGATCGACGGGAGACTGGACGTTTCCCGGCGTTGCTCCGGCTCGGTCCGCGCGAGGGCCCGGATCACCTCCTCGCCGGTGGCGTAGCGCTCGCCGGTCTCCCGCCGGAGCAGGCACCTCACCACGTCGCGGACCACGGCCGGCACCGCCATCGCGCCCGACGGCAGATCGGGCGCCTCTTCGGTGAATCGTTTCGCGATGACCGACTGGGGTGAAGGCCCGACAAACGGCGGCTGGCCGGCGATCATCTCGAACACGACGCAGCCGAGGGAGTAGAGATCGCTCCGGCCGTCGAGGTCGTCCTGCCCTGCGGCCTGCTCGGGGCTCATGTACGCCGGCGTCCCCACGGCGAGGCCGGTCCCGGTAATGCGGACGCCGCCGGCGGCGTCGATCGCCCGGGCGATTCCGAAGTCGGCGACGACCGCGTGCCCGCTCTCCAGCAGGATGTTTTCCGGCTTGATATCGCGGTGGACCACGCCACGCGCGTGGGCGTAGGCCAGGGCGTCGGCGACTTCGCGCGCGATGCGGATCGCCTCGTCGATGGGAAGCCGGCCCTCGCGCTCGAGCCGGTCCCGCAGCGACTCGCCCTCGACGTAGGGCATGACGTAGTAGAGCAGTTCTTCTTCCCGTCTGCCCGCCTGACCGCCTGTCCGCCCACTGTCATACAGCGGAAGAATGTGCGGGTGCCGGAGGCCCGCCGTGGTCGCGATTTCACGCAGGAATCGTTCGGCGCCGAGTGCGGCGGACCACTCGGGCCGCAGGACCTTGACCGCGACGCGGCGGTTGTGGCGGAGGTCATGGCCGAGGTACACCGTTGCCATGCCGCCCTGACCGATCTCCCGCTCGATCCGGTAGTTGGCTCCAAGGGCGGCGTTCAGCCGGTCAGTCGGCTTGTCTGGCATCTGCTCTAGCTCACTCGACGGACCAGCACTCCGGACACAAACAGGCCAGTGCCAAAGACCAGATGAGTCATCAGGCTCTTGAGCCTGGCTTGCGATGGCTTCGGGGTGCGCGACGAGGCGACGCCGAGTCCCAGCGACGGCTGCATGACGAAGAAGGGAAACACGACCGTGACGAGCCCGTAGAGGAGCGCGGGAATCAATGTCGGGCGCGACAGCCAGCGCTCGCCATTCAACAACAGGAAGCCAATCGCCAGGCTTACCCCGATCGAATAGTGCGCGATCCAGCCCACCTGGCATTCAAATGACCGGGGCGCCGCGGCGCCAATGCCCTGGTGGACGAAGGTCGCCGGCATGTGACGGACCCAACGCCCGAACAGGCAATAATTGAGCGACGGGATCCCGAAGGCCCGCTTCAGGAACAGGTTCCACAGATCCATCATCGCTGTCGCCCCGAGACCCACCAGGATAGCGCGAAGAAGCATTTGACTCCTACGGCCACGCTTCGGTGGCCACGTCGGTCGGTACCGGAAGCGACTTGAGGTAGGCGACCAGCTGCCAGATGGTGCTGTCCGAGAGCAGTCGCCCATACGCCGGCATTCCCTGCGCGCGGCCGGCATCTATCGAATGGAACACCGCGGAATCGCTGCCGCCGAATCGCCAGCGGCCATCGACGAAGCTCGGACCGACGAAGCCCACGCCGCCGCCGCCATGGCAGCCGTCGCAGTTCATGCTGCCGAACAGCGCCTCGCCGGCCTTCGCCGCGGCTTGATTGCCGGCGTAGGGATTCGTCGTGCCTCCAGTGGTCGACGGAGTTGGTGCGGTTCCGCAAGACGCGAGTACGAGAGCAGTCACTGCCCGCCAGGCCGCCTGCCCGTCTGCCCGTCTCAGAGCGCGAAGATCCACAGGATGCCTCCGCGCGAAGTGTACTTGGCCAGGTCGGGCGCGAAGTCCGCGCGCGGCCGCACGTCCGCGGGATCATCGGATCGCACGTCCCCCGCGATCAGGAACCAGTCGCCGCCGATGCCGGCATAGACCGCGACATATTGCTTCCCATCCGGCCCGCGATAGGTAATCGGCGCACCCACCACGCCCGATCCCACCTTGAACTTCCAGAGCGGCTTCCCGGTCTTCGCGTCCGCGGCCTTGAGCCAGCCGTCGAGCGTGCCATAGAACACCACGCCGCCCGCGGTCGCCGCCGTGCCGCTCCAGACCGGGAACTTCTCCTTGATGTCCCACACCTTCCTGCCCTGCGACGCATCCCACGCGACCAGCGCGCCGAGGTAGCCACCGGGACCGGGCGTGTAGGGGACATTCGCGCCGACGTATGGGGTGCCGGGGATGTAGGTCGCCTCGTTCGACTGCCAGCCCATGCAGAGATTATTGGTCGAGGCGTAGAAATATCCAGTCTGCGGACTGTACGACGCGGGTGACGCGGGACTCTTTCCTCCCTCGAGGCTGGGGCAGATCTGCTGCACCATCCCGCGCGACTTGCCGGTGAGCTTGGTAGAATCGAGCACCGGACGTCCCGTCGCGAGGTCGATCCTCTTCGCCCAGTTGACATGTACGTACGGCTCCGCCACGAGGACTTCACCGGTCGCGCGATCGATCGTGTACGCGAATCCATTCTTGTTGAACGACACCAGCACCTTGCGACGCTGTCCCTTCACCACGAGATCGGCCAGGATCAGCTCGGCGTTCGCATCGTAGTCCCAGTTGTCGGCCGGGGTGTACTGATAGGCCCACACCAGTGAGCCATCGCCGGGCCGACGCGCCAGCACCGACGACGTCCACTTGTTATCGCCGGCGCGTTGCTCGGCGTTGTACGGCCCCGGATTCCCGGTGCCGTAATAGAGGAGATCAAGCTCCGCATCATAGGAGAGCCAGCCCCAGACCGGTCCCCCGCCCCGCTGCCAGGTATTCCCGCTCCACGTCCTGGTGCCGAGATCGGTGCCTTTGTCGTAGAACGGCTTGAAGATTCCGGGCTGGATGAGCATCGCGCTGTCGGGTCCGATGTTCCGCGCGGTCCAGGCGACCTTCCCGGTCTTCACCTCGAGCGCCTTGAACCAGCCCCGGATGCCGAACTCTCCGCCGGAGGGACCGACGAAGACGCGATCCTTCACCACCAGCGGTGCCATGGTGATGGTCTCGCCCTTGTCGAGATCGGCCACCTGGGTCTTCCACTTCTCGCGACCGGTGGTGGCGTCGACCGCGACCGTGTGGCCGTCGAGCAGGTTGTAGATGATGAGACCGTCGGCGTAGACCGCGCCGCGGTTCACCGCGTCGCAGCAGGCGATACCGACGGCCCTGGGACTCACATCGGGACGGTACTTCCAGCGAAGCGGATAGTCCTCCTTCGAGAGGTCAAAGGCATAGAGGACATTGGGCCACGGCGTCACGACGTACATCGTGCTGCCGACCACGAGAGGCTGGCCCTCGTGACCACCGAGGACGCCGGTGGAGAAGGTCCAGACAGGCTTGAGCGACGCGGCGTTCGCGGGCGTGATCTGGGTGAGCGCGCTGAAGCGGGTGGATGCGAAGTCCTTGCCGGGGCGGATCCATTGCCCGTCGTCCTGGGCCGAAGCGCTGGTTGCCAGGACGGCAGCACATAGCGGAGCGAAGAGTTCACGTCTCACGTCTCAGCACCTTGATTGCGACATCACGGATCAAAAGTACCCGCTCTACAACGACGCCGCCGGACGCGTCTCGTCCTGCCGGTGAGATTGACCCGGATCAGTGAACCAGGAAACCGTGCCCAAAGCTCGAGGGATCCCCCGAGGGCCGCGATGTAACGGGTCAGCGTGCTGACCAGCAGGTCTGAGCGTCGCTCGAGACGAGAAAGGTCTCCCTGTGAAGTGCCGATCCGGACGGCGAGCACCTCCTGAGAGACCCGCCGGCGCCGCCGGATCCCACCCAGCGCCACCGGGGGGCCTGCGTCCAGCTGGCTGGCGCGCCGATGTGCGAGC
>DATEOL010000394.1:0-9286 GCA_035274025.1 Gemmatimonadales bacterium
TATTCACCACCAGGTGGTAGTTCGACGCGTCCTTCCAGTCGCGCTGATAGTACTGCTTGTGATAGCGGGCGCGATTGCCGTCCGAGTCGTTCACCTGCTTCTCCGCCGCCTTCAGGTCGATGCCGAAGCGTGCCGCGATGCGCGCGATCCGCTCCTGGCGCGGAGCCACCACCTTCACATGGATCGCGCCGGGGCGCGAGGCGAGCACGGCGGCCGCGGCGCGCCCGACCAGCACGATGTTCTCGTGGCCGGCGATGTCCGACACCGCTCCCTCCGTCACCCTCACGAGGCGCTCTTCCGTCGTATCGGGGAGCGTCCCTCCCTCCGGCGCCACGAACTCCGGCATCGCGGACGCGAGGGTGCGGCTCAGGCGCTCGATGAAGCTGGGGGCGCGCTCTTCCCGCTCCGCGACTTCCGCCGCGGGAATGTCAGCCCGCTTGGCGACTTCATCGATCAGCTCGTTGTCGATCAGGGTCCATCCCAGCGCGTCGGCGAGCCGCCGGGCGACTTCGGCGCCGGCGGCGCCGAATTCCCGCGAGATCGTGACAATCATTGTTTCCGCCTTTCTCCCCAGCGATAGCCCGGGTCGGTGTCGCCGGAGCGCCGTTCGGCCGCGGGCGGGGTCGCCCAGGGCTTGGCGCGCTCCCAGAGCCAGAGCGCGGTACCGAGGCAGAGGGTGCCGCCGATCGCGGCCTCCGCCCGCACGCCGAGATGCTGGCTCAGCCATCCCGCCTGCAGCGAGCCGAACGGGGCCATGCCCACGACAATGAAGGAATAGAACCCGATGACTCGACCCCGGAGGTGCTCCGGGGACTCGGTCTGGAGCAGGGTATTGGCCGTGATCGCGGTGACCGCGGACGCGCATCCGGCGATGGCCATGAACAGGAACGCCACCGGATAGGGCGGCGCGAGCGCCGTGAGCAGCAGGATCGTGCCCAGCGCCGCCCCGGCCCGGAGCGCCACTTCACCGCGGCGGAACCGTGCCCCGAACGCGGCGAGCAGCAGCGCTCCACCGGCGGCCCCGATCCCGAACGCGGAGGTGAGTCCCCCGAAGCCGGTGGCGCCGGTTCCCAGGGTGTCCCGCGCGTACACCGGAAGCACGGTGAGGAACGACACCGCGAACACGGTGTAGACCACTGTGAGAGTCACCAGAGTACGGGGCCATCCCGGAGCGAGGATGTATCCGACCGCCTCCCGGAGGGGCGGCGGATGACGGCGCGGCGAGATCAGGGCGGGGTCGGGCTTGATCCGGAGCAGCGTGATGATCACGGCGAGATAGCTCACGGCATTCACCGCGAAACAGAAAGCCGGACCTGCGATGGCAGTCAGTGCGCCGGCGAACGCCGGGCCCACCACGCGCGACACGTTGAACGCCATCGAATTGAACGCGATCGCGTTCATGAGGTCTTCCTTCCCGACCAGGTCCATCAGGAAGGACTGGCGCACCGGAATCTCGAACGCGGAGAGCAACCCGGCCACCAGCGCGAGCGCGATGATCCAGGCCAGGGTGGCGTGGCCGCTGACGGCGACGATGGTGAGCGTGGTCGCCTCGAGGCACATCAGCATCTGGAGCCGCGTGAGGGCCTTGTGACGATTGACGCGGTCCGCCATCGCGCCGCCCTGCAGGGTGAAGAGCAGCACCGGCAGCGAGCCCAGCGCGCTCACCAGGCCGACGGCGAAGGGACTGTCCGTGAGGGTGAGCACCAGCCAGCCCAGCGCCACTGTCTGCATCCAGGTCCCGCAGAGCGAGACGAACTGGCCGATAATGAAGTAACGGAAGTTGGGGTGGCGGAGCGCGGGGAAGGCGGCTGGGCCTGTCACGGTTCGAAATTAGTCGGTTAGGGCGGTTAGGGCGGTTACAGAAATCCTCAACCGCCGCAACCGACTATGATTGAAAAGGGTATGGCTACGCATAGTTACTCGAAGTTCCTCCCCGAGCTCGCCGACCAGGTCAACCTCCAGAACCTGATCGAGCAGCTGAGCGACTTCCTGCTCCAGAGCGGTTTCACCCGCGACATGTACCCGCTCTGGTCCCAGGACGAATATCCCGGTGACAACCGGTCAATGGACGCGTTGCGGCAGGCGATCATGCAGGCCCTCATGGAGTCCGACCAGCTCACTCCGGAGATGCTGCGCTATCTCCGCGGGGAATCGACCGGGGACTCGGAGCTGGATCACGCCGTGGAGCAGCAGGTCACGGAGCTGATCGACAAGATCATCCAGCGGCTCATGTCCGAGGGCTATCTCAAGTTCGACGAGAAGCCGCAGATGCCGGCCGGATACCAGCAGGTCCTCGGCCCGGGCGGCCTGGCCCAGGAAGCGGCGCAGCACGTCCAGTTCTCCCTCACCGAGAAGACCGTCGATTTCCTCGGCTACAAGTCGCTCCGGAGCCTGCTCGGCAGCCTGGGTCGCTCGAGCCTGGGGGCGCACGACACCCCCTACCTCGCGACCAGCGTCGAGGCCGAGGCGTCACCCAAGCCGTACCAGTTCGGCGACGTGCTCAACCTCGACGTGCCAGCCACCCTCACCAGCGCGATCGGCCGCGAAGGACTCGGCGTCCCGCTCAATCTCGAATACGAAGACCTGATGGTGCACCAGGCCGAGTATCGCTCCAGCTGCGCGACGGTGCTGATGCTCGACTGCTCGCACTCGATGATCCTCTACGGCGAAGACCGCTTCACGCCGGCCAAGAAGGTGGCACTCGCGCTGACGCACCTCATCCGGACCCATTTCCCCGGCGACAGCATCCGGGTGGTCCTCTTCCACGACACCGCGGAGGAGATTCCCATCTCGGCGCTGGCCCAGGCGCAGGTGGGACCCTACCACACCAACACCGCCGAAGGACTCAAGCTGGCGCGCCGCATCCTGCTCTCCCAGAAGAAGGACATGCGGCAGATCGTGATGATCACCGACGGCAAGCCAAGCGCCCTCACGATGCCGGACGGCGAGGTGTACGTGAACAGCTTCGGGCTCGACCCGATGGTGCTCGCGGAGACGTTCAAGGAAGTGGCCAACTGCCGGCGTGCCGGGGTGCAGATCAACACGTTCATGCTCGCGCGGGAACGGAGCCTGGTGGATTTCGTGATGAAGGTTTCGGAGATCTGCCGGGGAAAGGCCTACTTCACGAACACGATGACACTCGGTCAGTTCGTGCTGATGGACTTCATGAAGCGGAAATCACGAAAGGTCGGTTGAGGCGGTTGAACCGACTTCAACCGCCCTAACCGTCCCAACCGCCTATTTGACCTGCTTTACGCTGGTTCCCGCCTTCAGAAGTGCTCCCGGCTCGACCCCGTTGATGATCGCCACGTATTCGAAGGGAATCCTCGAGGGATAGCTCTTGTAAAAGGCGTCGATGGTCATGTCTCTCGGGAGCTTGACGACCTCGACCCGGGCCGGTTGCACGTTCAGCTTCGATGCGTCGGTGAGCGGTGCGATCGACTGCACCGAGGCGAGCAGCGTGTTCACCATCGACTGGTACTTCTGGGCCGGCGTGTAGGCCAGGATCTGGAAGGTTTGCCCACCCTGTTGCACGAACGCGACCAGTCCCGCGATCTGCCCCTGCTCGGTCTGGACCTGGAACTCACTGGTCGCCGCCTGGAGCCCGTTGATCGGATTCGTCGAGGTCCGGCCCGCCTGCACTCCCTGCTGTCCCATGAATTGCTGCAGCGCCTGCTGCGGCGAGCCCTTGCCGAGGGCGATCCGCACGATCGCGTCCTGCTGCTCGCTCACGCCCACGACGCTCGCGGGCAGGTTCTGGGTCTTCCATCCCTGCGGGAAGGTGAACCGGAGCTTGAAGTTCGGGTGATAGAAGACGTTGTTCTCGAAGTATCCGTCCCGCGGGTCCTCGCCGAAGACCAGTCCGTCCACCATCTGGAGGAATCCATCCCGGTTGGACTTCATCGCCGCGCCGTCGGCCTGATAGCTCTTCAGCCGCTCCTCGTTCTTCGCGACCCGATTCTCCGGATCCGGGTGAGTGCTCTCCCACTCCGGGAGCCTTCCCTGCCCACCCATTCCGCTCTGCCGCTGCAGCATGGTGAACATGCTCGACATCGCGTGGGGGTCGTATCCGTCCCTGGTCATGTAGCGGAAGCCCAGCTCGTCAGCCTGGTATTCGGCGTCGCGGCCGAACTTGAGGAACAGCATGCCGAGTCCCTGGCTGGCCACCCCGGCCATCTGCGCGATGGTGGGCGAGATGATGCTGCCGGCGACCAGCCCGACCTGCGCGAGCTGCTGCTTGGTGATCTGCTGCGCGGTGTGCCGCGCGGTGACGTGGCCGATCTCATGCCCCAGGACACCGGCCAGCTCGGCCTCGTTGTTCATGTGGGTGAGGATGCCGCGGGTCACGAAGATGAAACCGCCCGGATAGGCGAAGGCATTCACAGCGGCGTCGTCCAGCACGTAAAAATTCCAGGGAAGGTTAGGCCGCTCGGCGACGCCCTTGAGCTCCATGCCGACCCGCCGCACGTAGCGCTGCACGTTCGAGTCCGCGACCACCGGCATCGACGCCAGGGTTTCCTGCGCGCCCTGCTTCCCCATCTCTATTTCCTGCGATTCCGAGACCAGCGAGATCTGGCTCTTGCCCGTGGCCGGGTTCGTGGCGCACGCAGCGGCAAAAAGCGCGGTCGTGATCAGCTGCATGTTACGCATAGGAGCTCCGTCTGACCGTGTAACCGTCTGACTGTCTGGTTACCCTCGCCTCACATGACCTTCTACAACCGGGGGTGACGTTTGGATCGCCCCTCGGGCCTACAATGGAAAACGGTCAGACGGTCAGACGGTCCGACGGTCGGTGGAGATATGTTTGGCGATGGTCGAGATAATGTCTCCCGCCTCACAGACCGGCAAGACAGGACCCTATCCCCTCCCCGACCCCCGGGCGGCGTTCGTTCTCGCGCTCGGCCGGGCCCTGCATGGCGCCGGTGAGCCCACCAACCGGGCCGAGGAGCTGCTGGAGGACGTGGCGGATCGGCTGGGACTGACGGCCCAGTTCCTCATTACACCGACTTCGATCATTGCCGCCTTCGGGCCGGAGGACCGGCAGCGAACCCACGTGATCCGAACCGAGCCCGCGACGACCAACCTCGGCAAGCTCGCCCAGCTCGACCGGGTGGTGGTGAAGGTGTTGCGGGGCGAGCTGACGGCGGAAAAAGCGCTCTCGGCCTTGAATGAGGCGACGGCCCCGGCGCCGATTCAGCCGGCGATCGCACTGCTGGGAGGTTACGCCCTGGCGTCGGCCTGCAGCGCGCGCGTGCTTGGTGGAGGCTGGCGGGAGATCATCACCGCGGGCGGCATCGGCGCGGTGATCGGGGTGATCGCGTCGCTGGCTTCGACCCGGACCACGCTCCAGCGGCTTTTCGAGCCGGTCGCCGCCTTCCTCGCCGCGGTCCTGCTCGCGCTGGCCGCCAAGGCAACCGGCGGGATGAGCGCCACCGTCTCGACCCTCGCCTCACTGATCGTGCTCATGCCGGGGATGGCGCTGACGAACGCCATGACGGAGCTCACCACTCGTCACCTCGCCGCAGGCACCGCGCGCCTGATGCAGGCGTTCATGGTCTTTCTCGCGATGGGCTTCGGCGTGGCCCTCGGCAGCCGGCTGGTGCACGAGACCCTCGGCGCGGTCCCCGTCGCGGAGCCGAGACCACTCGCCGCCTGGACCATCTGGCCCGCGGTGGTGCTGGTCGCGGTGAGCTTCAGCGTCCTGCTCAGCGCGGCACGACGCGATTTCGGGTGGATCCTGCTGGCCTGCCTGGTGGGGTTCACGTCCTCCCGCTCGGCGGCCAGCCTCCTCGGCCCCGAGCTGGGCATGTTCGTGGGCGCGTTCGCGGTGGGGATCCTCGCAACCATCGTCGCGCGACGGGCCGATCAGCCGACGGCGCTGATCGAGGTCCCGGGTACCCTGGTGCTGGTGCCGGGAAGCATCGGGTTCCGGAGCATCACCGCGCTGCTCGAGAACCAGGTCGTTTCGGGACTGGAGACTGCATTCCGGGTGCTGCTGATTGCGATGTCACTGGTGGCGGGACTGCTGATGGCAAACCTCGTGATGCCGAGGCCGAGACGGCCGTAGGGGTCTAGCCGCCGCGCAGAATGTGCCGTCGGGCTCCGGCCAGGAGGGGATGCTGGTTGCCGCCGATCCCGAGGAGCAGGTCCTCCACCGGTACGTCGAGACGCTGCCACGAAACGCCGTCGAACCGCAGGACCGTGCCTTCCTCACCGACGGCGTAGACCTCGGTAGGACCGGTGCCCCAGATGGCGCGCAGCTCCACGTCGAGGTGACTTTCCTGCCGGTACCAGCGGGTGCCGTCGTATCTCAGGATCAGGCCTTCCTCGCCCACTGCGAACAGGTCATCGGGGCCGGATCCCCAGATGCCGCGCAGCAGATGCTCGGTTCCTGTCGGCACCCTGGTCCAGGCCTGACCGTTCCACCGCACCGCGACCCCGGAGTCTCCCACCGCCCAGATCTCCCGCGAGCTCAGTCCGAACACATGGCGGAAGAACGTGGTCGTCGGGCTGGTCTCCTGCGACCATCCGCCGGCCTGCTTGCGGAGAATGGTCCCTCCTTCGCCGACGATGACCTCGGTTCCGTCGCCAGACCAGGCCGAACGCAGCAATCGCCGAACCGGACTCTGCTCCACGGCCCACGACGTGCCGGTGCGCCGGATGATCGCGCCGGAGTCACCCACGGCCAGGAATCCGCCACCCGTGACGGGGACGATGCCGAAGAGATCCTGGGGCGTGGCAAGCGGCTGGCGCACCCAGGACTCGCCTTCGTGCTGGAGCACAGTGCCGGACGTGCCGACCGCGAACGCGGCCGACTGGTTCTCCGCGGCGGAGAAGAGGATCGCGCCGTCGAGGGGCATGCTCCACGTCCCGGCGTCGCGGCGGATGACTGTGCCATACCATCCTGCGATCAGCAGTGAGTTCCCGGTCATCGCCACCGCGCGGAGATTCTCAGCCGAGATGGGCTGGCTGGCGAGGGTCCAGGCCTGCCCATTCCATGCGATCATCGCGCCGTCGTTGCCCACGGCGTACATCTCGCCCGCACTGCGGCCGTTGAGTGCGAAGAAATCCGCGGCAGACGGGGACGGAACCGTCTGCCATGAGCCGCCGGTGTACTTGAGGATCGTTCCGCGGATCCCGACGCTCCAGACCGGCGAGAATGCCGCGCCGTACAGCCCGAAGAGTACGTAGGGCGTCGGGCTCTGCATCTTCTGCCACGTCAGTCCGTCCCAGGTGAGGAGCTCGCCATTCTGTCCCGAGGCATAGAGCGAGTTCGGACTGGTGCCCCAGATGGCCCACAGCTCGGGATCGCCCGGGAGCATCATCGGCGTCCAGGTGATGCCGTCGTAGCGGAGCGCGACGCCGAGTCCCACGGCGTACACGTGGGTCGCGTCGATACCCCATATATCGAGCAGCACGCGGCTGGTCGGGCTTTGCATCCGGGCCCAGGCGTCGCCGTCATAGTGAAGGATCACGCCCGAATCCCCGACCGCGAAGACGTTGTCGGCGTCGCTGCCCCAGATGCCGACGAGGTCTGCGCCGGTGGGGGTCGGAGTCACCACCCAGTCGTCCCCTTCGCCTCGGAGGATGGTGCCGAATTGCCCGGCGACGTAGGCGACACCGGACTCTTCGGTCCACAGTCCGAGGAAGGTGACATCGGTGATGCCGGCGGATTCGACGGTGAACACCGGGTTGGGTGCGATCGTCGCGACCACCGTGACCCGGAGCGACGCACTGATGTCCCCGGATGATGCCGAGATCGTAGCCGAACCTGGGGCGATGCCGGTGACGTGACCGTCGCTCACCGTCGCGATGCCCGGCGCGCTCGAGGTCCAGGCGAGATCGGGGTGTTCGACCGGGGCGTCGTCTATATCGGTCGCGTCGGCCTGCACCTCGAGTGTCGCGCCGCGGCCGATCCACGCCGTGGCCGGCGTGAGCGACAGCTCCGCCACCTCGCCGGGACCGAGCGGATCACGACAGGCGAGTATGACGACGCAACCCAGCAGGATCCGGGAAGCCCTCATGCCGCCTGCGTTGCCGCGCGATTCAGGAAGCGGTGGATGATGCTGTCCATCCAGCGCCGGGGAAGGAGTGACTGGAGGAAGAGACGCACTTTCGCGTCGCGTCCGACAACGTAGCGCGGCCGCGGCTTCGGCGATCCGAGCGCGTGACGCACCGCGTTCACGACCTCCTCGGGAGGTATGGCACGACGGGGCGCCCCCTGCACGACACGGCTCATCGCGCGAATGATCGGGTCATACATCTCGATCGCCTCGAGCGGCATCGTGGTGAGTTGCTCCTCCATCTGCGCCGTTCCCTTCTCCCAGATTGGGGTTGCGACGGCACCAGGCTCTATCACGGAGACCTGGATCCCCCAGGAATCGAGCTCCAGCCGGAGGGCGTCGGTGATCGCCTCGACCGCGTGTTTCGAGGCGCAGTAGGGACCCATGAGCGGCGTGGTGATTCGTCCGGCGATGGACCCGATGTTGACGATCCGACCTTTCGCCTTCCGGAGGAGCGGCAGGAACGATTGGGTGACGTCGACGAGGCCGAAGACGTTCACATCGAACTGGTGGCGAAGTTCCCTGCGGGGCACGAACTCCATCGGCGCCGCGATCGCGACGCCGGCGTTGTTGACGAGCGCGTCGAGCCCGCGATCGCCACATGCGGCCTCGATGGTATCCCGCGCGGTC
This sequence comes from Gemmatimonadales bacterium, assembly GCA_035274025.1. Taxonomy (GTDB): domain Bacteria; phylum Gemmatimonadota; class Gemmatimonadetes; order Gemmatimonadales; family GWC2-71-9; genus SZUA-320. Next base: position 8,694 of record DATEOL010000394.1, read on the forward strand.
GTGATCTGCTCGTGATTGGTGACATCGAGGAGAAGCCAGGCGAGACGACTCGAGGCCCTGGCGGCGAGCGCGCGCCCGTCCTCCTCCCGCCGAACCGCGGCAAAAACGGTCCAGCCTTCGCGGTCGAAGGCCAGCGCGCAGGCCTGGCCGATTCCGGTCGAGGCCCCAGTTATCAGCAGAGTCCGGGACATGCGGTAAAACTAAGTAGGGGCGAGGCACTGCCTCGCCCCTACTGGCGATTCAGGAACACTCGCGCGCTGCGGGTGCCATCGGAGAACGTGGCGTCGAGTCGGGTCGCGCTCGCCGGAAGGCGGACCGATCCGCCCCGCGCGAATGAAAGCACCTGGCCCGTCGCCGCGTCACGCACCATCACCACCGGATGCGCCGTCGCGTTCCACTGGAGGAGACCGCGACCGTCGGCGCCGCGCGTGAAGACGGCGGCTGGTGGTGCCAGGGACGACGGGCGATGGGACACCGCTCGTCCTCCGCTGACGAGTCGCAGCTCCGCGATGTCCGCCGCAAGGGCGCGGGCGGCCGGCACCACGAAGGCGAAGGCCTCCTCCCGGCCCGTGGGCAGGTCGGTAGCCTCGTTG
>DATEOL010000395.1:0-4218 GCA_035274025.1 Gemmatimonadales bacterium
GCTGCCCAAGGGCCACCTCGAGGAGGGCGAGACGCCCGCCGAGGCGGCGCTGCGGGAGACGCGCGAGGAAGTCGGGCTGCGCGACCTCCGCCTCATCGGGCCGATCCGGATCATCGACTGGCATTTCCGCGCCAAGGGCGGGAAGCTGATCCATAAGTTCTGCCACTTCTTCCTGCTGGAGTCGCCGGCGGACGATCCGGTGCCGCAGCTCGACGAAGGAATCACGGCGTGCCGCTGGAGCTCGCTCGAGCAGGCGATGACCGACCTGAGCTACGACAACGCACGCGGCGTGCTCCGTCGCGCGGGTGACATGGCGCGGACACTCACCGCGGTGGGTCTGGGCCGTCCCCATGGCCACCCCGTACCCAAGCCCATCCTGCCAGTATAGAGGCCGTGACCGTGATCTTCGCGGCGCTGAGCAGGGAGCAGCGGGAGGTGCGTGTCCCTGAAAAAGCCATCCGTATAAGCGGCTCGCTTGGCGAAGAGATCCACGCCGGGCGGCACTGACCTATGCGGATAGCTTTTTCGAGGACGCGCGCCCCACGCATTGCTTCCGCTCAGCGCCGCGAGGATTACCGTCACGGTTAAGCAGGCATGTCGGCGGTCGCGGCGCTGCTCGATTCCCGAAGCGCGCTGGTCTCGCTCCGCCGAACGCTTGCTCCGGTGCCGCCGTCGGTGATCGCCTGTCACGGCGCGCCGCGGCTCCGGCGCGCGCTGGAAGACCGGGTGCTTGATGCGATCGTTATTGGCCAGAAAGCCCTCCGCAGTGAAGAGCTGCTCCAGCTTCGCGGACAGTTCCCCGCGCTTCCCATCGTGGTGTACGGGACGTTCAAGCCGGACGATGGCGACCTGCTCGCGCGGCTCGACGGTCCGGGTGGCGTGGCGGCGGTCGCGGTGGAAGGGGTGGACGACGCCCTGGTGGGAGAGATCGTGCGACGCGCGGCCCTGTCCACTGAACGGCGACGCCTCCTCATATCGGCGCCGCGTTACCTCAGGCTGAGCGAGCCGATCCAGCAGAGAGCCTGGAGCATGCTGGTCGGATCGGTGGCCCTCCCGGTGCGCACCGACGAGGTCGCGAAGTGGATGGGGACGAGCCGCGAACATCTGTCGCGACAGTTCGCCGCCGGCGGCGCCCCCAATCTCAAGCGGGTGATCGACATGCTGCGCGTGGTCACGGCGACGCAGCTGCTCGCCAATCCGGGCTACACCATCGCGGACGTCGCCCGGCTCCTCGGCTTCGCCAGCACGGCGCACTTCGGGCTGACGGTCAATCGCATCGCGAAGGTCGAAACGACGGACCTCCGCCGCATTCCCCCGGCACGAATCTTTGAGGCCTTTGTCCGTCACTCGATGCGGAGTCGCAGGTAGGACCTGTTTTTCCTGTGCTCTGTGCTCTGTCCTTCGTGCTCTTTGGCACCAGACTCCGCCCTTGATTGGGGTCCTGCCTTGTGATAAGTTTCACAAGCAAGACACACGCGAAAACCTGACTGAGAGATCGACCGACCATGGCCAGCGAAACGACCCTCCGCCCCGGTGAGCTCAAGGACGTCCTCCTCAAGGAAATCGAGGCCGCCAACCTGGGTTCGGTGGACGTATCCGAAGTCGGCACCATCCTCGAGGTGCGGGACGGTGTCGCCCGCATCTATGGTCTCAAGAACGCCATCGCCGGCGAGATGCTTGAGTTCACCGCGCAGGAGACCGGCGAGATCGTCACCGGACTGGTCCTCAACCTCGAGCAGGACAATGTCGGCGCCGCGATCATGGGCGACTTCCTCAAGCTCAAGGAAGGCGACGAGGCGCGCTGCACCGGCCGGGTGCTCGAAGTTCCGGTCGGACCCGCGATGCTGGGCCGGGTGGTCAACGCGCTGGGCCAGCCGATCGACGGTCGCGGTCCGATCCAGGCGACCGGGGCCCGCCCGGTCGACATGGTCGCCCCCGGCATCATCGTCCGGCAGCCGGTGAAGGAGCCGCTCCAGACCGGCCTCAAGGCGATCGACTCGATGATCCCGATCGGCCGCGGCCAGCGCGAGCTCATCATCGGCGACCGCGGCACCGGCAAGACGGCGATCGCGATCGACACGATCCTGAACCAGAAGGGGCAGGGCGTCACCTGCGTCTACGTCGCGATCGGCCAGAAGCTCTCGACCGTGGCGACGCTGGTGGAGCGGCTCAAGGACGCGGGCGCGATGGAGTACAGCATCGTGGTGGTCGCGTCCGCGTCCGATCCGGCGCCGCTCCAGTACATCGCGCCCTATTCCGGCTGCGCGATCGCCGAGTATTTCATGTATGAGGAGGGGAAGGCGACCCTCTGCGTGTACGACGACCTCTCCAAGCAGGCCACCGCGTACCGCCAGATGTCGCTGATCCTTCGGCGCCCGCCGGGCCGCGAGGCGTATCCGGGCGACGTGTTCTACCTCCACAGCCGCCTGCTCGAGCGGGCCGCGAAGATCTCGGAGGATGCCAACCTCACCAAGCTCGACCCGCGCATCAAGAAGCCGGGCGGGTCGCTCACCGCGCTCCCGATCATCGAGACCCAGGGTGGCGACGTCTCGGCGTACATCCCGACCAACGTCATCTCGATCACCGACGGGCAGATCTTCCTGACGACCGACCTGTTCTACGCCAACACCCGCCCCGCGGTCGACGCCGGCATCTCGGTGAGCCGCGTGGGCGGCAACGCGCAGATCAAGGCGATGAAGAAGGTCGCGGGCCCGCTGCGTCTCTCGCTGGCGCAGTTCCGCGACCTCGAGGCGTTCGCGCAGTTCGCCTCCGACCTCGACGCGGCGACCCAGAAGCAGCTCCAGCGAGGCGCGCGGCTGGTCGAGGTGCTCAAGCAGCCGCAGTACCACCCGATGCCGGTCGAAGAGCAGGTCGCCATCATCTGGGCGGTCACCAACGGCTACCTCGACACCGTGGAGGTGAAGGACGTCCGCCAGTGGGAGCGCGACTTCCTCCAGTTCCTGCGCTCGTCGCACGCCGCCTTCCTGCAGGCGATCAAGACCAAGAAGGAGCTGGACGACAGCCTGACCAGTACCGCGAAGGCGGCGGTCGCGGAGTTCACTCCGCTGTTCAAGCCAGCGGCGTAAGGGGACCCCGGGATGGCAAACCAGGGGCGGGCGCTCAAGCAGCGCATCCGGACCACGAAGAACACCAAGAAGATCACCAAGACGATGGAGCTGGTCTCCACGTCGAAGATGAAGCGCGCCCAGGACAAGGTCGCGGCGGCGCGGCCCTACGCCGCGGCTCTCGCCGAGACGATCGCCGACCTCTGGGCCCCCGAGCTCGCCGACCAGTTCACCCTGCTCAAGCGGCCGCTGCCGCCATCGAAGGGCGGCCCGACTCGCGTGGCGCTCGTCCTCATCACGTCGAATCGCGGCCTCGCCGGCGCGTTCAACGCGAACCTGATCAAGGAAGCCCGGCGCCGGATCGTGGCGCTCGAGAAGGAGGGCTTCACCGTCGACCTGCACGCGGTCGGCAAGAAGGGGGCGGGGTTCTTCAAGTACCTGGGCCGGACGCTGGCGTCGGATCGCCCGGATATCGGTGACTCGCCCACGATGGCGCACGCGCTCAGCGTGATCAACCCGCTGCTGGAAGAGTTCGGGGCCGGAAAGCTGGCCGCGGTGGAGATGGTGCAGGCCAGGTTCAACAGCGCCCTCTCGACTCCGCCGACCCTGGTGCAGGTGCTTCCGATCGAGCCGCCGAAGAAGGAAGGCAAGAAGCACGACTACATCCTCAAGCCCGACGCGCCGACGCTGCTCGAGGCCCTGCTCCCGCTCTACGCGCGGAACCTGATCTACCGCGGCCTGGTGGAGACGGCGGCGGCGGAGCACGCGGCGCGACGGACGGCGATGAAGAATGCAACCGACAATGCGTCGGACCTGATCCTGCTGCTGACGCGGATCTTCAACCGGAACCGGCAGGCCGTGATCACGCAGGAAATCGCGGAGATCGTGGGCGGGGCCGCGGCGCTCGAACAGTGACCGGTCGACGGTCGACAGTCGACCGTAGACCGTGGACCGTAGACCGTAGCGTAGACCGTAGACCATTTGAGGAACTATGACTGCAACAGTCACTCAGAACATGGGCACCGTGGTCCAGATCATCGGCCCCGTCCTCGACATCGAATTCGCGCCGGAGAAGCTGCCCGAGCTCTACTCCGCGGTGAAGATCGAGGACAGCTCGGGACCGATTCCCGTGCGCCTCGTCGCCGAGATTCAG
>DATEOL010000396.1:0-5425 GCA_035274025.1 Gemmatimonadales bacterium
GGACCCGAAGGACAAGGAGAACGTCTACGTCTACATCTCGGGCTCGTCGGGCGTTCGTCCGTCCGAGGAGATGGCGGGCTGTGTCTCGGATGAGAACGATCCGAACTCGGCGCTCTTCCGGATCGAAGCCATCAAGATCCCGCTCGCCAACCCGGGCGCCGCGGCGATCGTGGCGCATCCACGCATCTTCAACGATCTCACCGCGCCCAAGCGGCACGGCGAGACCGCGACGGACGTGGCGGCGGCGGCCAAGCGTGCCGCCGACGCGCGCGCTCGCGGCGAGTACACCGCCGAGGTCTTCGGCACCGAGATGGTGCTTCCGTCCGGCATGATCCGCCCGATGCTCGACAGCATCGTCAGCGCGCGGGGCGGCACCGGTGCCGCGACCGGTGCGGACAGCGCCGCGCTTCGCGCCGCGCTCCCCGGGATGATCGCCAAGATGATCGGCTCCAACAACAAGCGGGGGCCGACCCAGTGCCACGACATCACGGTCTATCCGGGCATCGAACGCGCGGGTGGCGCCTGTGAAGGGTACGGGTTCCTGATCGACATCACGAACCCGACCGCCCCGGTCCGTATCGACCAGGTCGCCGACTCGAACTTCTCCTACTGGCACTCGGCCACGTTCAACAACGACGGGACCAAGATCCTGTTCTCGGATGAGTGGGGCGGCGGCGGCGGTCCCAAGTGCCGCGCGTCCGACCCGAAGGAGTGGGGCGCGGACGCGATCTTCACCATCGAGAACAACAAGATGGTGTTCCAGTCCTACTACAAGCTGCCCGCCGCCCAGACCGACAAGGAAAACTGCGTCGCGCACAACGGCTCGCTCATTCCGATCCCCGGCCGGGACGTGATGGTGCAGGCCTGGTACCAGGGCGGCATCTCGGTCTTCGACTGGACCGATCCGAAGCACGCAACTGAGATTGCGTTCTTCGACCGCGGCCCGGTCGACTCGACTCGCATGGGTAACGGCGGATCGTGGTCGGTCTACTGGTACAACGGCTACCTGGTCAGCTCCGAGATCTCGCGAGGCCTCGACATCTTCGAGCTGACGCCGAGCGGGTTCCTCTCGCCGAACGAGATCGCGGCGGCCAAGTCGGTCAAGTACGACTACCACAACACCCAGGGCCAGACGAAGATGATCTGGCCGGCAAGCTTCGCCCTCTCGCGCGCCTATCTCGACCAGCTCGAGCGGAACAAGGGCCTCGCGGCCGACCGGATCGCGGCTGCCCGGAGCGACCTCGCGAAGGCGGAAAAGGCCTCGGGCCAGGCGCAGAAGGATGCGCTGAGCGCGCTCGCGACCCGGCTGCATTCGGAAGCCAACAGCGCGACCGACCAGAAAAAAGCGCACACGCTGGCGGCCTCTGTCGGAGATCTCGCCAAGTAGAGCACGGAGCACAGAGCAGAGAGCACAGGGCACGGGGCGAGAGCTCCGTGCTCTGTTTCTTTCTGTGCTCTGTGCTCTGTGGTCTGTGCTCTGGGCCCCGTGCTCCTTGCCCCCCGCGCGTTCCACGGTACAGTTCACGCCATGCGAAAAGCCCTGAAGATTTTTGTGGCGATCCTGGCGATCGGCCTGGTAGTGGCAGGGGTCTATCTCTACCGGGCGATGCCCCGGATCCCCGACCGGCCGTTCGTGAAGCCCTCGGGACCGTACGCGGTCGGCACCATGGACTTCGATTGGGTCGACAGCAGTCGCGGCGAGCCCTATACCCGCCGGACCGATGACAAGCGCCATGTCCCGGTCCAGATCTGGTATCCGGCCATGAAGGGCGGGGGTGACACGGCCCGATATCTCATCGACCCCAGGCAGTTTTCCAATCGGATGGGTGCTTTCGTCGCGCGGAACGCGCGCATCAACTCCGTGCTCAACGCACCAGTCGCAGGGGACTCCGCCTGGCCGGTACTGCTCTACAATCATGGGGGCGGCTGGACGCGGTGGAGCGCTACCTTCGTGACCGAATGGCTCGCAAGCCAGGGCTACATCGTGGTCTCGGTCGAGCATTTCGGGTTCAACCAGTCGAACAAGTACAGCGATGGCGTCCAGTTTTCCGCGGATACCCTCGCGTTTCCGGCGTCGACCGGCAACGGGGTGCGGGATGCGCGCCAATCCTGGGCCTATCTCGGCGACCCTGTCTTCGGGATCTGGAAGGCCGACGCGCAATTCGCCCTCGACCGCCTCGAGGCGGTCAACCGTGAGCCCGGTCCTTTTCGGGGAAGGCTTGACCTGACCCGGGTCGGCGCGTTCGGCTGGTCGTTCGGCGGCGCGCTGGCGGTGCAGCTCTCGAAGGAGGATCCCCGCGTAATCGCCGCGGTCGATCACGACGGCCAGCTCTTCGACGACGTGCGACAGGCCGGAACCACCCGGCCCGTCATGCTGATCCATCACGGTGTCGACGATGCGCTGGAGTACCCCGAGAAGGACCGCGCGATGGTCCGCGAGCTCATGGCGGAAACGGCGTCATGGGACAGCACCGCGCGGGTCGCGTCGACGTCAGACTGGTACGAGCTCACGATCGCGGGGATCGATCACGGCAACTTCTCCGACCTCGTGCTGTTCATGAAGAAGCCGGAGGGACGGACCGACCCACGGCGCGCCCATGAGATCATCAACGCCTACACGCTGCAGTTCTTTGACCAGTACCTGAGGGGGAAGCCTTCGGACCTTCTTGCGGCGACGACACCGCCGTTCTCCGAGGCGAAGCTCGAGGCGTGGAGGAAATAGTTACGACAGTCCTTCGCGGATGAGCCGCTGACTCTCCTCTTCGAGGGCTTCGCGCGATTCGCCGAGCAGCAGGCCGGAGACTCGCGCGAGGCCACCCATGTCCCCCGCGTCCGGATCGTAGAAACCCAGGGGCAACAGGCTGCCACGGCGGACAGCGCTGCGCACCACGCCGCAGAGCCGCTCGAATCCACCCTTGCAGCTCCACCCGCGCCCCAGCATCACGGCGGCTCCGCGTTCCTTCCTGATCGGCTCGCGCAGCCACACACCCGAGGTCGATCCGTTGACCCTGAAATTGAGGTCGAGGATCCGCCAGGTTCCGTCCCGGAGCCGGGCCACATCGACACCCGTGATCCCTCGATATCCCCGTGCCGCGGCGTCGGTCATGATTCCCAGCACGACTGCGCGGATTTTCGCCGGGACCGCGTCCCCCTGAGCGTCGTACCAGTTGCCGAGCCAGCGGCCCTCGCGAACGATTTCCTCGGCCGACCCGATGAGTACGCTCCGGCCATCCGGGTAGACCACGCCGTGCACGCAGACGGTGGTATCGATATGGAGGAACTCCTCCACGACGACTCGTTCGTCACCGGCGAGGAGGCCGCGTGCGGCCGCAACCTCCGAAGGTGTTCGACAGATCCACACGCCATGGCCTCCGCCGCTCGGCTTGTGGGTCGCCGCCTTGAGCACGATCGGCCGGCCGTCGGCCAGGAGGGCTGAAGCTTCGGGCAAGTCCGCCACTGGCAGCGTGCGCCGGAACGGCACCAGGGCAGCCGGCACCAGCGCGTCCAGGTTTCCCTTGTCGTTGAGCTCGGCAATCAGGGAAGGGGACGTGTGGGCGCCGTGAGGGGGGATCTCGGCCTCGGGATGCGCGCGCTGATTCGCGAGGACATATCCCTTGTCCATGAGGCGGGTGAGCAGCGGGAGGTACTCGGCGACGCTGCGATAGGTATGAAGCTCCGCGTCGACCGGGAGTCCCGCTTCCGAGCGAAGCGCGACCGCCGGCGGGGTGACGGTCGCGGCGCACACGACGTACGCCATGCCACCGGCGAGGCCGACCTGGAGGCCGGTGAGGAAGTCCACCTGCCCTGGCAGCGGCGGAGACCAGCCCGGCAAGTTCGGTGATCGGCGCGGAACGTACGCCACCCGCGGCCCGAATACGTCCGCCAGCGTCGTCACCGGCCTGAGCGAGCTCATCGCGCGGCGAACTCCAGAAGCCAATCGAGGAGTCGGGGAAACGGAGACCTGCCGGTGACGCGCTCGATGGAAGTGAATCCGCCGATGTTCCCTCCGGGACCGATCTCGCTCAGGAGCCACTCTCCGTCGTCGTCCTGAAGGAAGTCATATCCGATGAGGGGAAGTCCTCGTTGGTGAAAGAGGCCGCTGGTCCCCCCGATGATGTTCCGCTCGGCGTCACCGACGGTGGCCACCTCCGCACGACCACCGCGGCTGAGATTGTTGATCCAGCCTCCGTCGGTCGCGACCCGGAGGATCGCGCCGAGGATTTCGCCTTCGAGGACGATGATCCGCTTGTCACCGGCGCCCACGTTGGGGAGGAACCGGACGAACTCGAATGGCTCGGCATCGGTGTGGAGAAGCCGGTCGACCAGCGGCTCGGGTCGGTCACAAGCTTCGAGGTCTATCCCCCCGTGATCGAGCACCCAGGTGGCCCCCGCGGGACGGATCCGCCAGACCCCCTTGCCGCCGTAGCTGCGGTTCTGCTTGACGACGACGGCACCGGTCTTCCGAATGAAGCTGGAGGCGTCCCCGATGTCGCGCGTCACCAGCCCCGGGGGCAGGTACCGGTCGAGGCGGGTTCGGTAGAAGGTGCGCGGGTCACACTCCAGGACGCTGGAAGGGCGCGCGACAAAGCGTACCTTTTCCTCCTGCCGGATGAGTCCGGGCAGGTAGGCCGGTGGAAACGGCTTGTCGGCGCGACTGTAGACCAGGTCAAAATCGGTGTAGCGTGCCGGTGCGGTGATGTTTGCGGGCAGGCCCTGAAGTTCCTGAAACGACAGCGGGGCGGCAATCCGTAAGACCGGTATCTCGTCGTCCGGCCCGACCGCATTCGCATCGAGGTGATACAGCTCGAACCGCGGATCCTCCGCGAGGCGGTTGTACAGCGCCACGGAGGTATCGGTCGGGATCTTGGTCAGCGGGTCACTGATACAGAGGATTTTCACCCTGGAGAGCCCCGGCTCAATGCGATATCTCCCGTTGCTCGCTGTGATGACAGGGTATGTCCACGGCGCGGTCGCGCAGGACGATAGCCTGACCATCAAGCTTCGTGCCATTGCCCGCGTCATCGAGCCCTCGGCCGAGGGTGAGCTGACCGGTCCCGGAGGCGAGTTCCTGCGGGAAGCGGTCCGGAAATCGAGGTTCACGATGATCGCCGAGGAGCACGGCGTCGTCGAGGTCCCGAAGCTCGCCGCGGCGCTCTGGCGGGAAGCCAAACGTGCCGGATACACCCATTTCGCGATCGAAACCGGCGAGCAGCTTGCCGTGCGCATGGAGAACGCACTGCGTGCCGACCACACCGATGCGGCCTTCCTCGAGTACCTGCGTCAGCATTGGCCCGGCGCCCCATTTTTCGCCTGGCGAGAGGACGCGGGATTGCTCCGGGCGGTCGTCAACTCGACCCCTGGGCAGCGCGGTGTACTCTGGGGACTCGACTACGACATCATTGCAGATCGGCACGCGCTGAGCAGG
>DATEOL010000397.1:0-4198 GCA_035274025.1 Gemmatimonadales bacterium
CGTCGCCGCGCGTCCACCCGATCGAAGCACGGTGGACACCTGAAGCGTGCGCAGCCGGTTCACCGGCAGGAGACTGCACGTGAGGCCGAGCAACAGGGCCAGCCCCGCGATTCCAATTACCAGGGTCAGATCGAGCTCCACTTCGTCGAGCCGCGGAATCTCGGCGCCGCTCGTCCGCACCAGCGCACCGATCGCGGCGCTCGCTACGGCGAGACCGAGCACGGCGCCAGCGCCGCCGAGCAGCAGGCCCTCCACCATGAATCGCGCCGACAGTCCGCGACGCGAGCCGAGGGCCATGCACACCGCCGCTTCGCGCTGGCGTGACTCGGCGCGCATCAGGAAGAGCGTCGCCACGTTGGCGCACGCGACCAGCAGCACGAACGCCGCCGTGCCGACCAGCACCCACAGCACCTGGCCGATATCGCCGACCACATCGTCACGGAGCGAGTGAACCCGCATCTGCGGGTTGGCGAGCTCCATATACTGTTTGGTGCTGAACCCGAAACCCGCATTGGGGTACACCTCAGGCATTCGATTCTCGGCCTGCTGCATGTCAGCTTGGGCGGCTTCGAACGACACACCTTCACGGAGCCGCGCGATGATCGCATGGTCTGTGCTTGCGGGCAGGACCGCGGCCGGATCGAAACGCATCGGCCGCCAGAGTTGTACCTGGGGGTTCGGGTACGCGAGCGCGGCGGGCATGACGCCGATCACCTCAGTCTGCTGGCCGTCGATTGTGATGACCCTGCCAATCACGGCTCGATCGCCACCATACCTTCTCCGCCACAGTCCCTCGCTGAGCACTGCGACGGAGGCTGCGCCCGGACGATCCTCCTCCGCGGTGTAAAACCGCCCGACCAGCGGTGTCGCGCCCAGGACCTGGAAGAAGCCAGCGGTTGCATTCACCGCGCTCACCCGTTCCGGGCTGTCTCCTTCGCTGAGGTTGGCCTGGCCGAGGTCGTACGCCGCGACCGCTGCCGTGGTGCGCGCATACTCCCTGACGAGGTGGAAGGTCGCGTCGGAGTGGCTGTTCGCTTCGAGGTCGTACTTCGGGAAATGGATCCACACGCCCACCAGACGGTCCGCGCCTGGAAAAGGCAGTGGGGTCAGCATGACCGACTTGACCAGCGCACCCACTGCGGTGAGTCCGCCGATCCCCAGTCCCAGCGTGAGCACGGTGGCGATGGTGAATTCCGGGGCGCGCGCGAGCGAGCGGATGCCGAGTCGCACGTTACGGGAGAACGCCTCCAGCCGCGATGCGAGGCTCATCTGTCGGACCTCTTCCTGATAGTAGACCTCGCTGCCGAAGATTCGGTGGGAGGCGATGCGCGCCTCGTCGGTGTCGAGGCCCTCGTGCTTCCGCTGCTGCTGCTCCAGGCTCTGGTGGAAGCGGAACTCCGCTTCCCGCTCGGCTTCCATAGCCTCGCGGTCCACCAGGGAGCGCAGGCGATAGCGAATCGCGTCCAAGAGGGACATGGCGGTCAGTCCTGGCCCAGCACCCGCGCGATCGCGAGGGTGGTCCGCTGGTACTGGTCCATTTTCTCGCCCAGCTGCTTCCGGCCGCTCTTCGTGATGGTGTAGTAGCGGGCGACCCGCCCGGTGGGCGTGTCCTTCCAGGCCGAGGTGACCCAGCCGTTCCGCTCCAGCCGCTCGAGCGCCGGGTAGAGCGAACCCTGCTCGACCTTGAGCACGTCCTGGGAAAGTTTGCCGATCTGCTGGGCGATGGCGTAGCCATGCAATGACCCCGGCGTCAGGGTGTGGAGGACCAGCAGCTCGAGGGTGCCCTGCAGGGCAACGGGTCCGCTTTTCTCGGGAGGCATCGGGCTCCGCCGCTATAGGTAGACGTCTGAATATGTAGACGGCTGACTATGCCGGCAAGTTTCCGGCGCCGATCGCGACCTATATTAGGAGCCCATGCCCTCGACCACCGCGACGTTCCGCACCAACGCCCTCCGGGTCCTCATGATCCAGGCCATCACCCTGCTCGGCCTGTGGCTGCTCCAGTGGCACTACACCGCGTGATGACCGGCCGGCCCGCCCGCCCGACGGCCCGCCCGTAGATGCATTGGATCAACTGGGTCATCGTCGGCGTCTACCTGATCTGGGTTTGCTGGGACGGGATCCGCCGCTCCCGCGACACCTCCAGCATCGAAGGCTATTTCCTGGCCAGCCGGAGCCTTCCGTGGTGGGCGGTCGGTCTGTCGGTCATGGCGACCCAGCTCTCGGCCGTCACCATGATCGGCACGACCGGGCAGGGCGCCAGCGACGGGATGCGGTTCATCCAGTTCTACTTCGGGCTCCCGATCGCAATGGTCATCCTCGGCGTGACGGTGGTCCCGTTCCTCCACAACGCCAGGGTGTACACCGCCTACGAGTTCCTGGAGCGGCGGTTCGACGTGAAGGTCCGGTCGCTCACCAGTTTCCTGTTCCTGATTTCGCGGGGCATGTCCTGCGGCGCCATCATCAGCGCCCCCGGCATCGTCTTCTCGGCGATCTTCGGCTGGAACATGGTGACGTCGGTCGTGGTGATGGGGATTCCCACCGTCCTCTACACCATGATCGGCGGGGTCCAGGCGGTCACCTGGGCGGACGTCAAGCAGATGTTCGTGATCGTCATCGCGATGGTCGCGATCGCGATCGTGCTGCTGCTCAAGATCCCGGTGAGTCCCGATGACGCTTTCCGCGTGGCGGGCGCCGCGGGGCGGATGCGGACCTTCGACTTCTCATTCAACCTGAACGAGACCTACACCTTCTGGTCGGGCCTCATCGGCGGCGCGTTCCTGATGCTCTCCTACTTCGGGACCGACCAGAGCCAGGTCCAGCGCTACCTCACCGCGCGCAGCGTGGACGAAGCCCGAACCTCGCTCCTCATGAGCGCGTACTGGAAGATCCCGCTCCAGGCGCTGATCCTCCTGGTGGGTGTGCTGGTGTTCGTCTTCTACCTCTTCCGGCCCGGCCCCCTGTTGTACAATCCGGCCCAGGAGGCCGCGGTGCGCGCGGCCCGGCCTGCCGAGTACGCGACCCTCGAACAGCGCTACACCGCTTCGCGCGGGGCGAGCGCCGACGCCGCCCGCGCGATCGCAACCGATGTGCCGGGCGCGGTGGAGAAGTTCCGCGAGCTGCAGACCCAGACGTCTTCGGTTCGTACCGAGGCGCTGGCGCTCGCGGCCACAGTCACCGGTGCGTCGTCCCGCGACGTCAATTACATCATCCCGCGCTTCGTGCTGCACGAGCTTCCGATCGGGCTGGCCGGGCTCTTCATCGCCGGGGTCATGGCCGCCGCGATGTCGAGCATCGCCGCCGAGCTCAATTCGCTGTCGACGGCGACGGTCATCGACTTCTACCGCCGCTGGTTCAAGCCGGAGGCGACCGAGGCGCATTACCTCCGGGCCTCCAAGATTGCGACCGGCCTCTGGGGAGTGTTTGCCTGCGTTGTGGCGACATACGCCGCCGGGCTCGGCTCGCTGATCGAGGTGGTCAACCGCTTCGGCTCGTTCTTTTACGGGTCGATTCTCGGCGTATTCCTGCTCGCCATGACCAGGCGAGCCCGCCCGTCGGGAGCGTTTATTGGCCTCCTCGCCGGCATGGTCGTCGTGGGAGCAGTGAGCTTCGGCGCCCCGAAGATCTCCTTCCTGTGGCACAATGTGATTGGGGCGGTGACGGTCCTGGTCGTGGGGCTTGGGATCAGCGTCGCGAGGAGTGAGGAGAAGGAGTGAGGAGTAAGGAGCCAGGCCTCCGAATTCCGTCGGGGGCTCGCAGATCCGGCACCAGGGAGTGATCATTCGCCCATGCTGCCTTTACTGCTGGTGCTGGCGCTTCAGGGCGACACCCCGATCGTGGGGACCTGGAAGCTGGCCGATGAAAAATTGAAGACGAACGGGCCGCGTGAGATCATCATTCGGCCCGATTCGAGCGCGAGCTGGGGGAAGGAGCACAGCCGCTGGCGTATCCTGCCCAAGGGACAGATCAAGATCGCGGTCGGCGGTGAGTGGGAGACCTACAAGTACAAGGTGAAGGGGACCCAGCTCACGATTTCCGGTGGAGACCTGACAGACCCGGTGACGCTGGTGAAGACCGGACCGCCGACACCACGGCCCGCGAATGTCCCGGTACCTCCTGATCCAGATATGCCGCAGTAAGCAGTAAGCAGTAAGCAGTGAGCAGTAAGCAGTGAGCAGTGAGCAGTGAGCAGTGAGCA
>DATEOL010000398.1:0-6406 GCA_035274025.1 Gemmatimonadales bacterium
GATTACTCACGACCCTTGCCGGATCAGGTCCTCTCGCAGGTCCAGCCCACCATCGGCCATCACCTCAACACGCTCATTTATCACGAGGGCTACCACGGCGGCCAGCTCGCCGCGTGGCGGCGCAATCACCACCTCGAGCCGGCGAGCTGGGCCTTTGCTCCGCCGGCAGTGTAGGCGACGGGCGAACCAGAGTCACTGCTCACTGCTCACTGCTCACTGCTCACTGCTCACTGCTCACTGCTCACTGCTCACTGCTCACTGCTTGCTGCTCACTTCTCACTGACTAGGGGAGCATGGTCACGAGCTACCTCCGCCTGAAGGGCACCCGCACCGATGCCATGGCTCGCTACGGCCGATGGCTCGGTGCTCCCGAAATCGAGCCCGCAAGGCTTGTGCATGACCACGAGTCCGTCGACGCCTCTCTCCATAACGATGAATGGCGCGGGCTCGCCGTCTACATCTACGAGGCGGGCAATTGGACCGTCTTCGAGGAGATCTCGGGCGGTCTGGGGGACCGGTCCGCCGAGTCCTGGCTCGCGTTGGCAGACGGCGGCGACCTGATCTACGCCGGTTATAACGATGCGAGCGGTTACGCTGAGCTGGTGTGCATCGCCGGTGGCAAGCTCATTCGGCATTTCCTTGACGACCAGGAGGACCCCGCCGCCGGCATCGATATAGGGAAGTTGCCCCACGAGGACCGGAATCCGCTCGAAGACTGGACAGCCGTCGCCGAATGGGTGGAGCGAAACGAAGACGAGTTCTTTCCTGGATCCGAGCAGGGATGGCTTTGGATCCATGAGGTAAGTCACGAGATGTAAAACGTGAGCCCGTGGTTTGCCCCCGGCCCCCGTCCGCCCGTCGCCCGTCGCCCGTCGTCCCAACACGCAACGATAATTCCGCTTCCTGCATCCAACAGGAATGCGAAACCTGAAACTGGCCCTTCGGGTCCTGCTTCGTTCCCCATTTGTAACGGCTGTCGCCATCCTCTCCCTCGCCCTGGGGATCGGCACCAACACGGCCATTTTCTCGATGCTGCACTCCGTCCTCCTCCGGCCCTTGCCGGTCGAGGCGCCGCGCGAGCTGGTGAATCTCGAGGCCCCGGGACCGAAACCGGGCAGCCAGTCCTGCGGCATGGCGGGCAACTGCGACGTGGTCTTCAGTTACCCGATGTTTCGCGACCTGGAACGGAACCCCGGGCCCTTTACGGGCATTGCTGGGCACTCAGCCTCCGACGCCAACATCGCATTCAAGGGCCAGGCCTCGTCCGCCGACATCCTCCTGGTCTCCGGGAGCTACTTCCCGGTGCTCGGCCTCCGCCCCGCGATCGGACGTCTCTTCACCCAGGACGACGACCGCACCGTGGGTTCGAACTTTGTCACCGTCCTGGGCTACGGTTACTGGCAGAACCGGCTCGGCGGCGACCCGTCCGTGCTCGGCTCTTCGATCATCATCAACGGCCAGACCTTTACCATCATCGGCGTCGCTCCCCAGGGCTTCGATGGAACGACGGTAGGACGCCGCCCCCAGCTCTACGTCCCGCTTTCCATGCGTTCGAAGCTGTCGACCTGGTGGGACCAGTTCGAGGAGCGCCGCAGCTACTGGATCTACCTCTTCGCGCGCCGGAAGCCCGGCGTGTCGCTCGAGCAGGCGAGGACGGCGATCAACGCGATCTATTCGCCGATCGTCAATGACATCGAGGCGCCGCTGCAGAAGGGCATGAGCGACCCGACGATGGTGCAGTTCCGCGCCAAGAAGCTCGTTGTCGAGGACGGCTTCCGCGGACAGAGCGAGCTTCACAACAGCACCCGCACGCCGCTGCTCCTCCTGTTCGCCATCACCGGTATCGTGCTGCTGACCGCGTGCGCCAACATTGCGAACCTGCTGCTCGCGCGCGCCGCGGGCCGCTCGCTCGAGATGTCGGTCCGGCTCTCCCTCGGCGCGACGCGCAAGCACCTCCTGACCCAGCTCCTCACCGAATCGCTCATGCTGTCCATGATCGGCGGCGCGGTGGGACTCCTCGTGGCCAGGGGAACGCTGCTCGCGTTCAGCGCGCTGCTGCCCACCGATTCGCAGATCTTCCGGCCCGAGCTGAGCGGCACGATGATGTGGTTTGCGGCGGGCCTTTCGGTGCTCACCGGTTTTGTCTTCGGGCTGTTCCCCGCCATGCACAGCACCCGGCCCGACCTCATGGGCGGGATTCGCGGCAACTCGGGACAGATCTCCGGCGCGCGCACCGCGGCGCGGTTCCGCACCTCGCTCGCGACCGCGCAGATCGCGCTCTCGATGACGCTGTTGATCTCCGCCGGACTCTTCCTCAAGAGCCTGGTCAATGTGTCGAAGATCGACCTGGGACTCCGCCCCGACAGCCTCGTCGCCTTCGGGATCACGCCGGTCGCGAGCGGCTACACGCCGAGGCAGGCGCAGGCCCTCTTCGAGCGGGTGGAGACCGAACTCGCGGCGATTCCCGGTGTCACCGGGGTCACGGCCACCACAGTGCGGATCCTCTCCGGCAGCAACTGGGGACAGGACGTGTCAGTCCAGGGCATCAAGCGGGAACCCGACATGGACATGGGCTCCCGCACGACGCTGGTCGGGCCGGACTATTTCCACACTCTCGGCGCCGAGCTGATTGCCGGACGCGAGTTCACCGTGGCCGATGGCCTCGGTGCGTCGAAAGTCGCGATCGTGAACGAGGCGTTCGCGAAGAAGTTCAAGCTGGGAAGCGACGCGGTTGGCAAGTTCATCGCAGAAGGGCTGTCCGATAGCCTCGACATCGAGATTGTGGGACTGGTGCGTGACAACAAGTACAGTGACGTGAAGGACCCGACTCCCCCGGTATTCGTGCGGCCCTGGCGGCAGGACTCGCTCGCAGGGGGACTGACGTTCTACGTCCGCGGGAAGGTCGCGCCCACCCAGCTCCTGCGCGAGATCCCCAACGTCATGAAGCGGATAGATGCCAACCTTCCGCTCGAGCAGCTCATGCCCGTGCCGCAGCAGATCGCGGACAACACCTACATGGATCGGATGATCAGTACGATGGCCTCGGCATTCGCGACCCTCGCGACGCTGCTCGCCGCCATCGGCCTCTACGGCGTGCTGGCCTACTCGGTGGCGCAGCGCACCCGTGAGCTTGGCGTCCGCATGGCGCTCGGTGCATCCGCGGGAACGGTGCGGGTGCTGGTCCTCCGGCAGGTCGCGGTCATGACTCTGATCGGCGGGTTGCTTGGCATCGGATCGGCCTTCGCGCTCGGCCGCGCCGCGCGATCGCTGCTCTTTGGTCTCGAGGGATATGACGTGGCGACGGTCGCGGGAGCGACGGTGTTGCTCGCGATGGTCGCGTTCGGCGCGGGATACCTGCCGGCAAGAAAGGCCTCGAAAATCTCTCCGATGCAGGCGCTGCGATACGAGTAAAGCCCTCAAGCCCTAAAGCCTAATGGCCTGGGAAGCCTTGAGAGCTTTAGGGCTTTAGGCCTTTCCGCCGTTTCCCCCGCGCCACTTCCGTCGCCAGCGCGTCCAGTCGACCCTCCCAGTGTTCCCTGAACTGCTCCAGCCACCCGTCCACCTGCTCCAGCGGCAGCGCGTCTACGTAATAGACTCGGCGCGGGCCATCCGCGCGTGCCGATGCGAAGCCACTCTCACGCAGGACCCGCAGGTGTTGTGAGACCGCCGGTTGAGTGATCCCGAACTCTTCCTGCACCACCTCGACGATCGCGCCCGAGGTCAGGTCCTGCTTCGCCAGCAGCTCCAGGATCCGGCGACGGACCGGATTGCCCAGAACATCGAAGGCGTGCATCAGTCCGGCGCCTTCTCGCCGGTATAGAACGCCGTGGTGCGGCCCATCGCTGCCATCGCCGCGTCCCGAGCCATCCCGTCCGCGATGCTCGCTTCTCCCCAACCTGCGCTGCTCGTCCTGATGAAATCCTTCCCCTCGGTCGAGCCCATCCAATCCATCCCTTCGCTCGGCAGGACGGCGCGCCCGGTGCCGATGTGGATGGCGAGGCCGTGGAGACCGAGGTCCCAGCCCACACCCACTGCGCCGGGACCGAACTGGCCCCAGAACTCCTCGGGCACATGGGCGAGGTGCTCCAGCACCAGCTCGGTTCCCTTCCCCTTCGCGGAGAGATACACGTCCACCCAGGAGACTTGCCCGCCGTACTCCCAGGTGATGCCGAGATGCTTCGGAGCGTCACAGGTGGTAATCGTTCCACCAGCATTCCCCTGAAGCTGGTACCGCCCCCCGAGTCTGAGGTCGCCGGTGACGGGAAGGAACCATCGGGGAATCCGCTCGGCGCTCGTGATGGCGTCCCAGAGGTCTTCCGGCGTGGTGTCATAGCTGCGGCGTGCGACCGCCACTTTCGCGGGCTTGCCATCCTTTTCGACGCTCCGCACCTCGCGGGTAATGGCGTTGACGGATGCGATCGGATCGAGTGTCACCGGAGTCCCGTTGGGAAGGTCTCTCCAATCATATAAGCCCTTACTGATATAAGGCAAGAGTGATATGCCAGGGATTCAAAGGTCTCAACGGTCTCAAAGGTCTCGCCGAGAACTTGAATCTGCTTCCGTCAGGCGACCTTGAGTCCTTTGAGACCTGCGAGGACCTGCGAGACCGGTGGGTCCTGATCTCCGCACAGGTTCGGCCCCGATTCGAGTGAATGAGGAGTGAGGAGTGAGGCGCTCTTGCCCCGAGGGACTCACTCCTCCCTACTTACTACTCACTACTCACTACTCACTCCTCACTCCTCACTCCTCACTCCTCACTCCTCACCACTCACTAATGGACGCGCGCGCTGGAGTTCCTCCGCAATCACCCGGCGGTCGATGCCGCGCCAATCGCCGGTGTCGGCTTCTGCTTCGGAGGGTCGGTGATGCTGAGCAGGCCCGGAGGGGCGCGGAAGTCCACGGGGTCGCGAGCTTCCACGGCAGCCTTGCGACTCCGGCCCGGCGGGGCTGGCGGATGTTCGAGACCTTTTCTGGCCGAAACGGTGGGACCATGAAAACCTCTGCTGTATTGCTGCTCGGCGCGGCCTGCGCGAGCGCCAAATCGGAAACGCTGCCTCAGGCGGCGCTGGTCAAGGTGGTGAAGGAGCAGGTAATCCCCGAGATGGACGGGAAGAAGCTCAAGAGCACCATCGTGGAGGTGAGCTATCCGCCCGGCGGGACCTCTGCCGCGCACCGCCATCCCTGTCCGGTGATTGGCTACGTGCTCGAAGGTCGCTACCGCACCCAGATTGGTGACGGCCCGGTCACCATCTACCAGAAGGGCGACACGTTCTACGAGCCGCCCAACGGCGTGCACCAGGTCTCGGCCAACGCGAGCACGACCGAGCCGGTGCGATTCCTGGCGTACTTCCTCTGCGACAGTGACGCGCGGCTGAGCGCTCCCGCCAACTAGGGCGACGGGGGACGGGGTATGGCCTATGGGAGATCGCTTACCACGAGGCGAGCGATTCGCCAGCGTCCATCCGATCCCCGGCGCCAGTCGGTGACGACCCGGCCCCGCTCGCTGACCTCCCTGCCGTCGCGAAGCCGCTTTCCTTCGTCGAACCGGGCGAACTCGATCGCCCGGTCACCGGTGACAAGGAGATCGTCACGCGTCAGGACGTGACGCGTCACCGTTCGCACTTCATTCCCCCGCAGGAGAAATGCACGGATCGCTTCGCGACCAACCGCATCCTCTGCTCCGGACTCGCCGAGGACAGCATCCTCGGTGAAGTGCGAAGCCACGTCGTCCGGATCGCCACCCACCAGGGCCAGATCCAGCTGAAACGAGGCTTGGGCGATCTCGGTGTCCGCTTCCAGGTCACCCCTCACATTCCGCCTCCCTCCGAGGTTCCCTCGAAGCGTCAAGTCCGCACTGCATGGAACCTTCACAGTGAGCCATTGGTATCACATTCTGCCTAACATTGCCGCCAGACGTCCTTCGGAGTATGTGTAGGAAGGAATTCAAGTTGGAGGTAAGGCTGGATGACTACCCTATTGTGCTCTCGCTGCGCGAATGAAGAGGCGCTGCACTTCTTCAACGGCGACTCCCTCTGCCATTCGTGCTTTGCATCTTCCATTGGCACCTCGGTCAGTACGGTCATTGCAATGGGTCCCGCCACCGTCGCGCGGATCGCTCCCGCACCGGAGCCCACGTTCCAGGTCGAGGAGGATCTCAAATTCTGGGGATCCTTCTTCGCGCTCGCCGGTGTGCTGGGCGGCCTCGCGCTGATCTGGGCCGCGGGCACGATGCAGAATCGCCTGATCACCACCGGATGGGGCGCCGCCGGCGTGGATACGACGATGCTGGTGATCGGCGTGCTCGCGGTGGTCCAGGGCCTGTTCATGCGAAGCGTGCTGCGGGCCGGCGCCGAAGTGATCATGCTCCTGCGTGGGTTCAAGCGATAACTGCAGTGAGCAGTGAGCG
>DATEOL010000399.1:0-2544 GCA_035274025.1 Gemmatimonadales bacterium
GAAGGAGCTGCCGGAGAGGTCGACCTGGCGGCAGCCCAGCAGCGCGAGCACCGGTAGGAGCGCGGCGGATCCGCGTCTCATCACGTGCCTGCCTTGTCAGAGGAGGGCGCTGTTCGAGCGCACCTCCTTCTTACCGCCCGCGCGAGGGCATGTCAAGCTATCGCATCGCCCGCTCGATCTCCGAGGCCGTGTTCGGCAGGCCACGGGTGAGAATCTCGTAGCCGGTTCGGGTCACCAGGATCATGTCCTCCATGTAGAATCCCTGCTCGCCCACGGAAAAGATCGGTTCGTACGCGAGGACCATTCCTTCCCGAAGTCTCGCCGGCAGGTTCTCCGCCGCCTCGAGCCCGACGCCATGGATCTGCCAGAACGGGATGCTGTCGCGGCGCGCAATGATGGCCGCCGCCCGCCGTCCCAGCTCGGTCTTCATCGTGGTCCCGAGCCGACCTGCCTCGGCCATGCTCGCGGCGATGACCTCCTCCCCGGCCACGCCATCGCGCAGCGTCGCAAGACCCGCGCGATAGGTCGCGACGAGGAGATCCACGACTTCGCGCTGGCCGGGGTCGAACGTCCCCGACACCGGAACGGTGCGTCCCACATCTCCCATGTAGTGATCGAGCTCGCAGCCAACATCCAGCCGGGCGACTTCACCGGCCTGCATCACGCGATCGAGGTGATCGGGCGTTGCGAGCGATGTGAACGGCTTGGGAAAGGCCGAATTGGGACCCGCCATGGCCCAGGGCCAGAAGGACGGACCACTCCCTCCCTCCCTGAGGCAGGCGCTCACGACGGCGCCCTCGACGATGCGCTGCCGCGCGCCCGGCTTGAACGCGCGGAGCCCGGCCAGCAGCGCGGCGGAGCTGGCCGCGCCGACTTTGCGAAGTACCGCGATCTCTCCCGAATCCTTGATGGCCCTGAGATCCGCGGCGACCGTGTCGACGGCGACATGCGCGGTGGGCCACTGTCGAGCGATCCCATTTCTCCAGAGCCGCCAAGGATTCGCGAGCGCCGCGCTGTCGAGCGGGCTGCCAAGTGCGCCGGTGAACCTGGCCCCATCGCCGCCACCGTCGACCAGGATTGCAAGCCGGGAATCACCGGCGACGCGTCCGTCGATGTAGCGCGCGAACTCGCTCCACTCAGACACCCGATCGACCGAGAGGCTGCCGCCCTGGGCGCCGGGACGAGGCTGACCGGGTGCGACGAAACCCAGTATTCCAGGCAGCGCCCGGGGCAGGAAGAGCTCGGCGCGACGGGCGGAACCGTCGAGCACGAGCACGGCACCGAGGACTCGGTCGGCTCCGGTGAAGTAGTAGAAACTGGCGTCCTGCTCGAGTCCGGGAGCGGTACCGCCGGGCAGCGTCCATGCTGATCGCAGGATCAGGAGCCCATTGCCTAGCCGCTCATAGGCCTGGGATTGCCGCGCGGCAAAGACCGGCGGTGCCTGAGCAGCAACGCCCTGGGATATTCCGAGCGCGAAACCGCCGATGACTGCTGCGATGCGACCATGGTATCTCATGCGGGCTCCGGTGACCTTCGCAGTGAAGGTATCATCCTTGGATGACGGAACCTGCAAACTCGGCAAGCCTGGCGCACCATGGGCCCGACGGATCCTTCCGGAACCCCTGGCCGGGCGGGACGGCACACGGACCCGCTGACCTGCTGCGCTGGAATCGCGAGCGGCGGCAGCAGGTCCTCGCTCCGACGCCAGCGCGCGGGTCTTTTCCCACCGCCGAGCCGCAAATCATCCGCCCGCGGGGCAGTGCGGGGGACTTCGCCGCGACCTGGATCGGGCACGCAACCACCCTGATCCAGGTGGGTGGGCTCAACGTGATCAGCGACCCGGTGTTCTGCGAGCGGGCCTTTCCGGTGCAGTGGATCGGCCCGCGCCGCGTGATGCCACCGGGTTTGCCACAGCGCGAGCTGCCGCTGATCGACGTGGTGCTGCTCTCGCACAATCATTACGACCACCTCGATCGCCATGCAGTGAAGTCGATCGCGCGCAAGAATCCGGATGCCCATTGGATCGTGCCGTTGCGTGTCGGGCATTACATCCGGCGCTGGGGTGTCCGGAAAATCACCGAACTCGATTGGTGGGATACGGCTTCAGTCGGTGGACTCGAGGTGACCTCCACGCCCGCAAGGCACTTCAGCGCGCGGACGTTCTGGGATCGCAACAAGTCGCTCTGGAGCGGGTTCGCGTTTGAGGTGGCGGGAAAGCGTGTCTGGTTCGCGGGCGACACGGCGTATCACCCGGAGTTCACCCGGATCGGCGAGGTTTGCGGGCCATTTGACTTCGTGATGGTGCCGATCGGAGCGTACGAGCCGCGCTGGTTCATGAAGATCGTGCACGTGAATCCGGAAGAGGCGGTGCAGATCTATCGCGATGTCACCTCACCTCACCCCACATCGAAGCCGGTCATGCTCGGGATCCACTGGGGGACGTTTCGCCTTACCGATGAGCCGATGGACGAGCCTCCCAGGCGGACTCTCGAGTGCTGGCGGGCTGCCGGGCTTTCAGAGGATCGGCTATGGGTGGCGAAGTTC
>DATEOL010000400.1:0-7835 GCA_035274025.1 Gemmatimonadales bacterium
CGAGCCTCCGGTTGGCGAGGTCGATGGTGAACTCGCCGCTCCCGGCGGTTCCGTTCACGACCGCCTGCGCAAACTGCGTCCCGTCGAACGTGATCACGACCGTCCGCTCGAAGTTCTTCGTCTCCTCCCCACGGGTGACCGAACCGACCACATGGATCGTGATTGTGCCCGAGAGGGGCCACGGGTCGCGGTCCTCGTTCTGGGGATGCGGGACCACGACATCGGCCAGCGTGACGTCCGCCGTCAGCTCGTAGGAGCGGGAGCCCCGGTCGTCGTTGACGTGGGTATGCGCGATCTCGCTGTGGCCCGTCCCATTCCAGGTCCGTTGGGTCTCGGCGCCGGCCAGGCCGGAGACCGTGAGGTCCCGGTCGTGATGAACCGAGCCGCTTATCGATCCGCGATCGGTGTCCCGATCCATCGACCCGTCTTCCACCCGCTGGACCCGGATGCTCGCGGTCAGGTCCGCGTCGTAGGTCTCCTGGGCGCTGCCAGTGGCGTTGTAGAAGGCGTACTGCCGCTCGACGGTGACGGGGCCGGCGTCCCGGGCCTCGCATACATGCCATCCCGTCGTGCTGTTCCAGGGACAGTTGGCCTGGGCCAAGTGGCCAATCGGGAAGAACAGGCCGCCGTGCCGGAGCCCGAAATTGAGCTCCCGCATGGTGGACACGTCCCCACCTACCCCGTCGGCCACGGCACTCACTACGTCGGCATTGATCGAGGAAGAGTCGGTCGGGTCCGTGGCGCCGTCGCCACATGCGGCCAAAGCCAGCAGGCACATCAGACTGAAGCCAAGCTTGCTGCGCATACGGAAACTCACCATGTCTGGGACGGCAGTACGACGAGGCGGTGGGGCTGAAGTTAAGGGCGGATAGGGCGATAGGGCGGATAGGACGGTCACACGGTCCGGCTTCCCGCCTTCCCGCCTTCCCGCCCGCCCGCCTCTCCGCTGACGCCGCCGGAAACGATCATCGCCATGACCTCAGAGGAGTCTGCAGTCAGTGGCGTTACCCGGTCGGCCGGCACCAGGACGAACTGGCCCGCGAAGTTATAGGACTGGGGCAGGTACACGCCGACCAGGTTCTCGGTGCCGAGGGTACCAAGCGATTCGGCGGTCACGAAGCCAAGGACCGAGATGCTGCCGTCGGCGGTGAGGCTTACCCGCACGGCTTTCTTGAAACGGCGCTTCTCGCCGACAAAGGCGTTGAGCAGGTCCTTGCTCGAGGTGTAGAGGAGCCGGATGAAGGGGAGGGACTCGAGCACGTCCTCGATCCACGCGATCAGTCCCCGCGCGAGCCAGCTCGAGCCGAGGGCCCCGATGCCGGTGATGACGAGCAGGGTGACCAGCAGGCCGACGCCCGGGATGTCTACGCCGATGAGCCCGTCCACCCAGCGGATCGCCGTCCAGGTGAGCCAGATCGTCACCGCGACCGGCGCCGAGATGAGGAGGCCGCGGATGAACCACCCCGCGACCTTCCGGATCGGGCGTTCCCGCACGCGCGGTGCCGGGTTCACAGCAGCGCCGCGACCTCGGCGAGGAGTGCCTGGAGGTGCGCCGGCTCCAGGTCGCCCATGTGACCGATGCGGAGGAGCCGTTCGACGTTGGGGACGAGCCCGCTCGCGATGAGCCAGTCCTTCGCCTCCAGTGCGGCGACGATGGCACTCGACTGCCTGCCCTCCGGCAGCTCGATCGCGGTCACGGTCGGCGACCGCCGGCCTGGTTTGGCCAGCAGCCGGAGGCCGCGCCCTTCCGCCCACTCGGCGGTCAGGTTCGCCATTGCGGTATGTCGCGCGAATCGCGGTGCCAACCCACCCGACGCGTCGATCCGCTGCACCTGCTTCTGCAGCGCGTGAAAGACCGGCAGCGCCGGGGTCGTGAGCGGGAAGCCCTTCTTCGCGGCGTTCACCAGGTGGGACATGCTGAGGTAGAAGCCGCGATCCTGGAGCTCCGCGGCACGTGCCATCAGCCGCTCGCTCGCAGCACCCATCGCGATCCCGGGTGGCAGCGCCAGGGCCTTCTGCGAGCCGGTGAGGAGGAAATCGACGCCCCAGGCGTCCATCTCCACCGGCATGGCGCCGATCGACGTGACGCCATCGACCAGCAGCATCATGTCGCGCCGCTCGCGAACCACTTTCGCCAGCTCGGGGAGCGGGGCGAGCGCCCCGGTCGATGACTCGGAGTGCACCAGGGTGACGGCGTCGATCTCGGGGCCGTCGAGAAACTCCCGCAGCTGGTCGGGCTCCAGCGTCTCACCCGGATGGATGTTGAGACGGAGGACGTCCTTGCCGCAGCCCTCCGCAATCCGGGCGAACAGCTCGCCGAAGTAGCCGCCGCAGACGCAGAGCACGCGGTGGCGCACGCCGTTCCGGATCGCGGCCTCCATCATCCCCGAGGCCGCCGAGACCGAGATGACCACGGTCTGCCTGGTGCCGAAGAGCCGCTGCAGGCCGGGCTGCACCTCGGCCATCAGGGCCTGCATCCGCTCGGCGAACCCGAAGTAATAGGGCTTGAGCGTGGCCTCGAGCACCTCGGGGTGCACGTCGGTCGGGCCGGGGAGGAAGTTCCTGCCGAATGGTCTCATGCGGCGAGCACCTGGTCGCTGGTGATGAGCTGGACACCGCGCCGGGCCCAGCCCTCGAGGAGTGCCTGGCTCTCTGCTGGGTGGATCGCCCTGACGGCGTTCGTCACCAGGGCGAGCCGGATGTCGGGGCGATGCGCCAGCAGTCCCTCGATGGCGTACTTGTCGCAGACATCGAGTGCCACGCCGTAGAGGATGATGCGCGCCGGCGCGAGCGCCTGGAGCACCGGCAGCACGTTGGCGTTGGTGAAGACGTCGAACCAGTGCTTGAGGAAGAGGATGTCGCCATCGTGGCCCCGCGCGCGGGCACCGATCGTCGCGGGATCCTGCGCTTCCGGCTCGATCCGGAGCGGGTGCCGCAGCGTGGTCTCCGCAATCTTGAGCTGGCCCTGGGTTCCGCGCATGCAGTGGTCGGGGAAGGTCTCTTTCCAGTCCGGCGTCGTCGAAAGCTCACGATGACCCGGTACGTGGTCATCGCTGCTCGCGATGATCCGGATCCGGTGCGCGTGGGCGTACTCGGTGAGCCGGGCAACAACCGGAATGATGCCCTCGCTGTCGGGCACGTAGAGCCGGCCGTCGGACTTCATGAAGTCGACCTGGGTGTCCACGTCCCAGAAAATCAGATCACTTCTCATTTCGTACTCCCAGCTAGCTGGCGATCCGAGATCTGAGGGATCTGGCGAACGATCGCTAGATCGCCAGATCGCCAGATCGCTAGATGACCTTTTCCAGTCGCGGATTCGGCCGGTATTCGCGACCGACCTTGGCGCACGGTCGTCCCTCATGCCTGACGACGTCGGCTGTGAAGTCGAACCGTCCCTGGAAAAGCGACGACCCGACGCCGTACGCGTCGACCGGAACCCCGCCCTTTTCGAACTCGGTGATCTTCTCGACCGTGAACCCTCCGGAGACCACGATCTTCACCCCGGAATGTCCTGCGCGATCGAGCGCGCGGCGGACGTTCCAGACCAGCTGGGGGGTCACCCCGGTCGGCTTGAATTGTCCCATCTGGGTAATGAGCGACTTGTCGACCAGCATCTCGCTGGTATCGAGCCGGACACCGTAGAGCTGGTCGCCCAGCGCTTCGGCGACCTCGAGCGAGGTGCGCACGCAGTCGTTCTCGAAATCGACCAGGGTCACCAGCTTGATCCCCGGCTCCATGTGCTCGGCGAACTTCCGGCTCGCGAGCACCGTGTTTCCGCCGAAGGCCGCGATCATCGCGTGGGGGACGGTGCCGACGCCCTCGCTGCCCCACCAGGAGGCCTGCGCGTCGGTGGACACCCCGATGGCGCCCGCGATGTGGGCGGCGTACCCGTCACCGGTCTGGACCAGCCAGTGGTCGTGCCGGGCGGGGAAGAACATGATCTCCTTCCCGTTGGCGGCCTCCACGACCCGTCGCGTGTTGGTCCCGACCCGGGTGCGGCGGGCGAGAACGCCCAGGTAGAGGGTCTCCAGATGGGCGAAGGCATCGTAGGGGCCTTCGATCATCAGGACCGATTCCCAGGGCTCGATGGCATCGCCGTCGTGGAGGGCCCAGGCCTCGAGGTCCTTCCACTCGATGGCGCAGAGCTTGAGGATCGCGATGGCCTCGTCGATCCCGCCCAGGAGGGCGTGCTGCTTCCCGAATACCTGCATGGTGACGCGGGGACGGTACCCGTCGCGGAGGAGGACGTCCCGGGTGCGCACGAAGTACTTGTCCGAGTAGTACCCCGCCCGCATCCGCTCGGTGGGAAGGTGAAAGATCGAAGGATCCAATCGGTTACGCCGCGCCATACCTCTCCAAGTCGCCAGGTCGCCAGATCACGAGATCGCCAGATGGTCCGGGGGCCAAAGGTATTGGCCATTCGACACCCCCTGCAAGTTGACATACCCCTCCCTCGCCGCCTCAATTCCTCCCTGGTTTCCGGCCCAGAACGCCCACCGGAGTTCACATGTCGGACGCATTGTCCCGTCGTCATTTCCTGGGTGCCGCCGCGGTCCTCGCCGCCGGGGGCGCCGCGCCTGTCGTGGCCGAGCCGCGGCTGGCCGCGCCCTATGTCCGGAAGCCCCGCGCCGCCCGTTTTGCCGCGATTGCCTCCGAGAACGGGATCCGGGGAGTGGCCCGCGCCGTTGAGCTGATGACCCAGGGTGCGGACACCCTCGACGCCGGGGTGGAAGGGGTCAAGATCCAGGAGCTCGACCCCAAGGACAATTCGGTGGGTTACGGCGGGCTCCCCAACGAGGAAGGGGTGGTGCAGCTCGACGCCTCCTGCATGCATGGGCCGTCGAAGCGGGCCGGCGCGGTGGCGGCCCTCGAGGGCATCAAGACGCCGAGCGAGGTCGCCCGGCTGGTCCTCAAGTACACCAATCACATCCTGCTGGTGGGCGCCGGGGCGAAGCAGTTCGCGCTGTCGTATGGATTCAAGGACGAGGACCTGCTCACCCCCGAGTCGCGCGAGCTCTGGCTCCGGTGGCGGGCCAATCGGGGCAAAGAAGACGACTGGGTCGACGTGGATCCCAAGGCGTCGCTCGTGGTGCGGCCCACGGGCACGATCAACATGAATCTGATCAACGAGAAGGGCGAGCTCTCCTCGATCACGACCACCAGCGGCCTCGCGTGGAAGATCCCGGGGCGCGCGGGTGACTCGCCGATCGTGGGCGCCGGGCAGTACACCGACAACGAGATCGGCGCGGCGGGCTCGACCGGGCTGGGTGAAGCGAACATCATGGCCTGCGGCGGGTTCCTCACGGTGGAGCACATGCGGCGCGGGATGGACCCGACCGACGCGGCGCTCGAGACCCTGAAGCGGGTGGTCGCCCTCACACCGCCCCGGCTGCTCAACCAGAACGGCCGGCCCAAATACCAGCTCGACTTCTACGCGGTAAACAAGAAGGGGGAAACCGGTTGCGCGGCGCTCTATCCGTCGAAGTACGCGGTGCATGACGGGAGCAAGGCCGAAGTGCGCGACTCCGCGTATCTCTACCAGGGCGCCTGATGCGTCTTATCCTCGCCGGGGCCGTGGCCGGCCTCCTGCTGGCCGGGCCCCTGATGGCGCAGGAGCCGTGGCGCGCCAGTTACTACCCGTATCCGCTCAAGGGTCCGAACGACGCGACCTCTCTGGTGCTGCATTACCAGATCGGGCAGGCCGCGGATTACGAGGAGCGCTTCCCGTTCACGAGGAGCTTTTCGGTCGAGGGTGGCATCAACGCCAGCGGGAGCCGGTTCCTGGTGGGACGGTTCAAGGCGCCGGCCCTGGCACCGGGCTGGCGACTGTATGGCGAGATGGGTGCGACGCGCGAGAACCGGTTCGGGTACTTCGGCCTTGGGAACGACACCGAACCGACCGACGATCCCGCGAATGAGTGGTACGACCGGATGCGGCGGAGCCGGATCTACGGGCGAGTGGACCTGACTCGGCGCATTGCCGGCAACTTCCACGTGGCTGGTGGCGTGAGCTTGACCCACTCCTCGTTCGGCTCGCTGCCGGGCGAATCGCAATTCCTCAACGACTACTTCCTGGTTCCTCCCTGCATTCCCGAAGCGGAGTGTCCCCGGACCGGAGAGGATCCGGGAGACGATGATTTTGCGGGGCGGGTGGCGTTGGTCTTCGATTCCCGGGACAACGAGACGGTGCCGGCGCGCGGCGTCCTGGCTGAAGTGGGTGCGGAGTATGGCAGTGGCGGTTCCGGCTACTCCGGTCTGTACGGGTTGTTCAGCGGCTTCGTCTCACCTTATGAAGGGGCGGTGATTGGTGCGCGGTTCCTCGCCCGGAGCATCCAGGCCGGCGCGCCGCTCGACGCGCGCTACACGTTATATGCGTGGGAGCGGTCGGTGCCGCTGCTGGGTGGACCGGAGTCCCATCGCAGCTTCGTGTATGGACGGTATACCGGGCGGCAGGCGCTGGTGACGAACCTGGAGTACCGGCAGGACATCCTGAATTTCGGGGACTTCGGGGCGATCAGCGCGCTGGGGTTCTTCGATGCGGGCCTGGTGCAGGAGAACACCGAGGAGTCGAACCAGCTGCACCTGGGTGGCGGCGGCGGGCTCGCGCTCCGGATTCTCCGGTCGACGGTGCTGCAGCTCAACTTCGCGGGGGGACCGGACGGGTTCCAGTTCTCGATGGGGACGGGCTGGGCGTTTTAGCAGTCGCAAGTCATGAGTCGCGAGTCGTGAGGACAAACAACGGGGCGAGGTGTTCTAGAATTTCTCTGAGCATCGCGTTCCCTCGATCCGCCACGTACCATTTCCGGATCTCCAGGTGGATCGCCTCCTTCGACATGTCCCTCTCGTAGTGCTGCAGGACGAAGACCTGGAGCTCCTTCGGACGCGGTCCCCAGCGACCCAGCTCCTTGAAGTCCCGGGTGAGCAGAATGGCCAGCGGAATCGAACGCGAGCCATCCGTCAGGTACTGGTCCATGATCTCCGGATACGCATCCCGGTCCAGCACCCGCAGCTCCACCCCCGGAACGACTTCGGCCAGGCAGGCCAGGATTGGCACCGCGCTGGCCGAGTCGAGGCACCAGTCCGCATTAAGAACGAGCATGCGCAGCCCGTTCGGCAACGCGGCGAATTTTTTCTCGGCCCAGGCAGGGACCCGCGCGTTCCGGGTCGAGCCCTCCCACAACGACTGCAGCTTGGTCACGCGATCCAGGAACCGGCTGAACGGCTCGGCCTGCTCCCAGGTCGCGCGGAAGTCGATGGGCACACCAGAAGCTACTCGCTGCTAGCTGCTGGCTGCCAGCTGCTCCGATGCCGCCCGCGAGGACTCCTCGGTGACCCTCACGCCATGCACCGCCAGTCCTTCCACGTACTCCCTGAAGGGCATGGCCTCGTCCGGTGTCAGCACGCCCTTCGGGGTCTTGCCAGCGGCCTGAAGCTGGGCGGTGAGTGACAGCGAGAAACCCGTCGTCCGCATCATCGCGCTGATCCGGTGCTCCCGATCGTACCAGTCGAGCAGGTCAAACGAGGTGGTGAGCGGTTCTCCGTTCCTGCTGCCCGAAACCACCACTCGCAGCGCGACCAGGTCATGGCCATCCGGCTTCCGCAGTGTCGGCGTCGCGGCCGCGATGAAGAGATCACGCGGCACCACCTGCTGGCCCTTCACGGTGATCGGGTCGTTCGAGAGCAGGCCGAGCTGGCGGATCGGCCGCATGATCGCGACATGGCCGGGGTAGCGCAGGGTCTTGTACTCCATCTCCTCGATCCTGCCTTCCCAGCTGAACGGCATCGTGCTGATGCCACCGCCGGTGTGGAACGCCTCCAGCTCACCCACCGGCTCG
>DATEOL010000401.1:0-25387 GCA_035274025.1 Gemmatimonadales bacterium
GCCTTCCTGCTCCGCCAGCTGCTTCCCAGGGCTGAACGCGACGAGATCCTTGCCGACCTCGAGGCCGAGTTCCTCGAGCGCCGCCATCGCGAGGGAGAGGCGCGGGCGCGGGGGTGGATCTGGCGCCAGGCCCTCTCCTCGTCGCGGTCGCTGCTCGGCTGGACCTGGCGGCGGGGCTGGACGGGCTACGAGTCGCCCGCGAACGCGTATCAACCTGGAGGCCGAGTGCTGAAGAACTGGATGTCCGACGCCCGCTACGGTGCCCGGAGATTGTGGAGCCGGCCGGGGTACACCCTGCTCGCGGTGCTCACGCTTGGGCTCGGCATCGGTGGGGTGGCCGCGGTGTTCGGCGTCGCCCGTCCGCTCATCCTCGATCCGCTCCCCTACGCCAACGCGAACGAGGTCATGTCCTTCTGGCGCTCGGGTTGGTGGACCGAGGAGGAATACCTCTATCTCCGCGACAAGTTCTCCGGCTTCAGCGCCGTCGCCGCGCACCGACCGGGTGACGTGACGATGCATGAAGGGGACGGTCCCGCGCGATTGGTTCCGGGCATCCAGTCCTCCGCTGAGCTGTTCGACGTGTTGGGCGCGCAGCCGATACTCGGTCGGACGTTCAAGCCCGGCGACGATGTGCGTGGCGCCGAGCCGGTCGCGGTGATCAGCTACGGGCTGTGGCAGGAGCTGGGCGGCGATCCCGCCATCATCGGCAGGCGATTCAGCATCGATGGGTCGCCGCGCACGGTGGTGGGCGTGATGCCGCGGGGATTCTGGTTTCCGTCGCCCGCGATCCGCATCTGGACCGCGAGAGCGCTCGATCCTGAAGGACGAAACGGGAGCTACACCTTCATCGGTCGCACCGCGCCCGGCGCCGACGTCGCGTCGCTGGCGCCGCATGTCGCGCGCCTCACCCAGGTCATCGGCGAGCGGTTCACTTACGCCGAGCGGGCGGACAAGACCAAGGACGCGTGGGTGAAGCCGTTGCGCGAGGAGCTGGTGGGCTCGATGCGGCCGGCGCTGTTCGCCACGCTCATGGCCATGGTCCTCATCCTGCTCATTGCCTGCGTCAACGTGACGGCCCTGATGCTCGGCCAGGTCGAAGGGCGATCGTCGGAGCTGATCGTGCGCTCCGCACTCGGGGCGACGCGCTCGCGGATCACGCAGCAGCTCGTGGTGGAGGCGCTGCTCCTCGGGCTCCTCGCGGCCGCGGCCGGTGGCGCCCTCGCGTCCATCGCCTTTCCCGTGCTTGCCCGGTCGCTGCCGATCGGCGCCTGGAAAGAGGCCGCCACCTTCGACTGGACCCTGTTTGCCGTGGCGCTGGTCCTCGCGATGCTCGCGGTCCTCCTCGTGGTGCTCGTCGCCACCATGTCCCTCTGGCGCAGTGACCTCAAGGGCGGGCTGAGCAGCGGCAGGACCGGCGGCATCGAAGGCCGGGGAGGACGGCTCGAGCGCGGACTGGTCGTGGCGGAGGTCGCGCTGGCGATGCTCATCGCCTCGGGTGGCGCGCTGCTGGTGCGCAGCGTGACGAATCTCTATGCCATCAATCCCGGCATCGAGACCAACGGCGTGGCCGTGATCGACGTGCTGTCGGACGCCAACCTCGGCGGGCGACGCCGGATCCAGAAAATCGATGAGCTGATCACGGCACTGGGCGAGCTTCCCGGCGTCCGCTCGGTGGCGGCCGCGCTCCGGATCCCGCTCCGCGGGGGCGGAGACAGCTTCGGCATCGGCATCGAAGGCGAGGGAGACGCCGATCGCACCTTCACATACTTCCGGATGGTCTCACCACGGTATTTCGAGACCATGGGCATCCGCCTGCTGGAAGGCCGCACCTTCGACGTCTCGGACCTGGCACCGCCCGCCGATTCGAGCGCGCGTGAGATCCCCGTCGTGATCAACGCGGCGCTCGCGGCGAAATACTTCCCGGGCCAGAACCCGATCGGAAGGAGACTGATTGGCGGCCTGTCGGTGCCACAGCGCATCATCGGCATCGTGGCCGACGTCGCCGAGGCCAACCTGACCGATGGCCCGGAACCGACGCGCTACTACATGCACGCACAGGCTTGGTTCGGGAAGGGCGGTGTGCTGGTGATCCGGACACAACGGCCGGAGGATGCCGCCACCCTGCTCACGGAGGCGCGGAAGACGGTCGAGCGGGTCGCGCCGGAATTCGCGGTGCAGGAGACGACGACGATGACCAGGGTGTTCGACACCGCGGTGGGGCCGGCTCGACAGGTGATGGCGCTGCTCTCACTGCTGTCGGGCCTGGCGCTGGTGCTCGGAGCGGTGGGGATCTACGGTGTGATCGCGCACTTCGCCGCGCGCCGCAAGCGCGACTGGGCGATCCGCGTGGCCCTGGGCCTGCCCGGCTCGCGAGTCGTGACGCACGTGGTGCGACAGGGGGCCGTGCTCGCGGGCGTGGGAATCGGGCTCGGGGCGCTCGGCGCCGCGGCGCTCACCCGTCTCCTGACCTCGTTCCTGTACGGCGTGAGCGGCGTCGACCCGATCGCGTTCGCCGCGGCGGGGGCGGCGCTGCTGCTGATCGGTCTCGTCGCCGCATTCATTCCGGCGCGGCGCGCCGGCACCGTGGACCCCGCCCTGGTGCTGCGCGAACAATGAGCGCCGCCGACTTCGTTCCCCTCGGTGTGCTCGAAGAGCACATCCTCATCGCCGTGTTCCGGACCGGTGATGAGGCGTACGGCATGCAGGTGCGGCGGGAGATCGAGCAGGTGACGGGACGCGACCTTGCGATTGGCGCGGTGTACGCGACCCTCGACCGGCTGGAGGAAAAAGGCCTGCTGACGTCGCGACGGTCACTCGGCGCCGGCCAGTCCCGGCGGCGGTTTGCGCTGAGTCCCGCGGGCGCGAAGGCGCTTGCGGCGACGCGCGCGATGCGGGACCGGCTCTGGGATGGGGTGCCGATGCAGCGGCTGCTGCATCTCGCCCGGTAGGGTCAGCCCCGCCCGGCTTTGCGCTTCCCTGCGGCGGTCATGGCGGCCGACTTCGGCCGCTTCATGGTCTTGATGAACTCGACGCGCCGGACTCGCAGTCCGCTCCAGTCCTCGTCGATCGCGACCGCGCGGACCGGCTCGAATCCCTCCTTCCCGATCACGTCCCAGCCGTGGTCCCGGTGGATCTCCGATTGGTATCGCTTCGAGCTTTGCTTGGGGTAGGCGAACCAGACCACGGCGTCACCCTTCGCGAGCTTGCCCAGGGTGCGTGCCGCGGCATCCACCTCGGCCTGCTTCATCACGAAGGCGATGGCGAAGTCGATCACCTTGAGCCCGGCTGCACTCCGGAGGACCTTGACCCCCTTGAGCACCCTGAGCTCGGCGTCGAAGCTCGAGGGAGCGTTGAGGACCAGGATCTCCTTCTGGTCCTTGAGATTCATCTTCTTGAACAGTGGAGTAGTCACGTCTTTCGTCCCTTCTGTGGATCGCTGCCTTGCATAGTTTCCAGCAAGATCCCTCGCGGCGCTCGGGATGACGACTCCTCACTCCTCACTCCTCACTCCTCACTCCTCACTCCTCACTCCTCACTACTCACTGCTCACTGCTGACAAGTCGATAGACCGAAGAATCGCTGATCGGCTCATACCCGATTCGCTTGTAGATCGCGTTCGAGGTCGGGTTCGCGAGATCGGTGTACAGGCAACAGAAGCGATAGCCCCGGTCGAGCAGGAGCTGACTGAGCGCGGCCACCGTCATGCTGGCGTAGCCCTGGCCTCGAAGCTGCGGAGGAGTGTACACCGCATTGACACGGATGCCATGGGTCGTCGGGCCGCTCCAGCCCGCCATCGAGCGCGGCTGACCATCGTCCCACAGGAAGAGCTCCTTCGCCCCAATCCGATACGTTGCCGCTCGGTTCGTCGGCGCCGGCTCGCCGATCTCGACCTGAAACGCGGCGAGCCATTCGGCGACGCGCGAGGTGTCGCTCTCGACCGCCAGTCGGAGCCGACCGGCGGGACGGCGTGACGGAGCAACGACCGTCGTCAGCTCGTGAATTCGCTGCCGCATGCGGAGCTCGGTGCGCTGCCCCCGTAAGGCGGCAAGGTCCGTCGCAAATCGTTCGACCGTAGGATCGGGTCCCAGCACCGCGTCGATTACCAGCGACGCCTCGTGCGCGTCCCTCGAAAGCGCCCTCACCGCGTCGGGTTCCGCTTCCCGCGAAATCGCCATGCGACCCGGCAGGGTCTGGAAGGCAACCATTCGGACCTCGTTCCCGCGGCACACGGCCGCGAAGTACGGATCGCGGATCAGGCCGGAGGAATCGAGCGCGAGATTGCGCGAGACGCCGAGGATCAGGTTGTTCTCGACCTCGTTCGCCTCGAGGAACTGTCCCGCGCCCTCGAGGAAAGCATGCGGCGTGGGGAACCGGGTGACGAAGAGCGGCCCGCCCGGCATCAGGCGGCGAGGCGGGCCAGCGATTCGCCGAGCTCGATGGCGCTCGTCGGTCGTTCGTCGGGACGCTTCCTGAGGCAGGCGAGGATGATCGCGTCCAACTCCGCCGGAATCGTGCTGGTCGTGGCGGTCGACGGCGGGGGTGCCGGATCGTTGAGGTGCCGCGCGATGAGATGGTATGCGCTGGTTCCCTCGAAAACCGGGCGTCCGGTCAGCAGGTAGAACGCGACGCAGCCCAGCGCATAGATGTCGGCGCGTCCGTCCACTTCTTCGCCGAGCGCCATCTCCGGCGGCATGAACTCGGGCGTCCCAGGAGTCTGTCCATCGCGGGTGGCGAGGGTCTGCGCCGCCGGCTGCTCCCGGGTTCCTATCGACTTCACCAGCCCGAAGTCGAGCACCTTTACGAAGTCGTCCTGGAGACCGAGACGGCCGATGTGGAGGTTGGCCGGCTTGATGTCGCGATGCACCAGCCCGCGGGCATGGGCTTCGGCGAGCGACTCGCAGGCCTGCCGCATGATCGACACGACGCGCTGCCAGGGCTGGGCACCTTCCTTCCGGATCAGGGTCTCCAGGTCCATCCCCTCGAGGAACTCCATGACGATGTAGAGCGCCCCGTCGGGCGTGGTCCCGAAATCGTAGAGCGCCACCGTGTGGGGGCATCGCAGGCTGGCGGCAACCTCGGCCTCGCGCCGAAACCGCGCGATGGCGAGCTGGGTGGTTTCGGCGTCGCCCGGCGCGATGCTCGATCGGCGAATCAGCTTGATGGCCGCCTTCCGCGCCAGCATGCGGTGCGTGGCCTGGTAGACCTCGCCCATGCCGCCGCGGCCGATCAGCTCGCCGAGGTGATAGCTCCCCATTTCCCGCGCGCGCGACACCTGGTGCCCGAGCTTCGTCATCACCACGGAGATGGCGCCGGCGATCCCCACGATCAGGAAATCCGGGTAGTGCATCAGCACCACTTTTTCCGGTGAGCCCCACATGGTGACGCCCATGCGCTGCAGGATGAACATCGCGACCGGGTTCATCGCGACGCAGACCAGCCCGGTGAGCACCATCGTCTTCGGCCGGATCGGGATGATCGCCGCGAACATCATCACCACGACACCGGACCACGAAATCATCGGGGTGACCTGTTCGGTGTGAAAGGCCGGGTCGGAATGCCAGATGATGGCGATGCTGAGGCAGGTGAAGACCATGTAGGCCAGCGAGGCGCGGACCAGCAGCTCGGGGGCCTTGCGGGACCGCCGAGTCCAGGCACACAACGCGGCGGAGGCCGTCACGTTGATCACGGCCACCAGGTCCGGAGCGCCCAGCCGCATCCACACAGGGTCGTCCGGCGCGATCGCTCGGCGGGCGAGATGGAAGAGCGCCGTCGCCGTGAACCAGAGCACGCTCCCGAGAAAGGCGATGACACTGAGCCGCTTTCGCGACTCGTCGAGCAGGTCGTCCGGCATCGCCCTGGGCTCCCGGGCGGGGGCTCCAGTGTCGGCCGGCGTCGATTGAAGGGGTGGTCCGATCAGGCGGTCCATTGGGCCCCAACCTATCCAAAGACATGTAGCTCTGGAAGTTGGGGCCCGACCGACCGTCTGACCGTCGGACCGGCTGTTTCCGATTGCAGCTTGCTGTCACTGCAACGGATTGAGTCCGTAGGGAGTCAGACGGTTATCGCGGTCAGACGGTCCGACAGTCACTCGGATCCCCACGGAGTCCAAATGATCCTGTACCACCTTCGGCACGCCTTCCGCCGGCTTCGCCGCGAACCGGGCTTTACCGCCGCGGCCGTCCTCACGCTCGCCCTCGGTGTCGGCGCCAACGTCGCCGTCTTCGCCCTCGTCGAGGCCGTCCTTCTGCGTCCGCTGCCCTACGATCACGCCGACGAGATCGTCGTGGTCCGGCATCGTGACACCCGCACCGGGATCACCAAGGAATTCATTGCGGGCGGCGACTGGGTTGACCTTGCCGCGCGCCAGCAATCATTCCAGACCCTTGGCTCCTACGGGTATTTCGAGGGCACGATCTACGGCGAGGGAGATCCCTACCAGGTCCCGGTGCTCGGTGCGACGCCCGCGCTCCTCGACGCGCTCGGCTTCAAGGCGACCTTGGGTCGAGGCTTCACCCCGGAGGACGCAGTGCCGGGCGCCGGTGCGGTGATGATCCTCGGCAACGAGCTCTGGCGAAATCGTTTCGGCAGCGATCCCAACATCGTCGGCCGGAGCATCAAGCTGGGCGGCAATCGGCGGACCGTGGTCGGCGTGGCCCCGCCGGGCTTCCGCTTCCCGCCGAACACCGCGACTGCCCTCATCATCAACCAGACCCCGCTCACGGTGGCCCCGGCCGTCCGGAAGTCGCAGTGGACCCTGGCGGCGGGGAGGCTCAAGCCCGGGAAGACCGCGGTCGACGCGAGCGCGGAGCTCGCGGCCATCGCGAAGGAGATGGAAGCGGATTACCCGGACCAGAACCGGGGCTCGACGTATTACGCCGTAGCGCTGCGTGATGACACGGTGGGTGACGCGAAGAAAGCGCTCCTTCTGCTGCTGGCGGCGGTCGGCGCGGTGCTGCTGATCGCGTGCACCAATGTCGCCAACCTGCTGCTGGCTCGATCGCTGTCGCGGAGGCGCGAAATGGCGGTGCGCCTCACGCTGGGTGCGGGGCGGGGCAGGCTGGTGACGCAGCTCATGATGGAGAGCCTGGCACTCTCACTGGTGGCTGGAGTGGCCGGGATCGTGGTCGCTCATTTCGGAGCCCGTGGCCTGGCCACGCTGGTCCCCGAGTCGCTGAGCGCGCCCGGCCTCGCCGATGTGGGGATCAACGGACCGGTGCTCCTGTTCACCTTGATGGTGGTCGTGCTCACCGCGGTCGCCTGTGGAGTGATCGCCGCGCTCACGACACCGATGTCGAACGCCGCCGGCCTTCTCGTAGTCGCGGGCCGCGCCACCATGAGCGCCGCGGCGCGCCGGGCTACGTCCGCGCTGGTCGCCGCGGAGATGGCCTTCGCGGTCGTGCTCCTGATCGGGGCCGGGCTCATCCTCCGGAGCTTCGCGGGACTGCTGTCGGTGGATCCCGGCTTCCAGAGCGACAACGTCCTCACAATGCAGATCGCGATCCCGGCCGATCGCTACCAGCCGATGGAGGCGCGCTGGGGATTCTATGATCGTGCCCTCGAATCGCTCAGGAACCTCCCCGGCGTCCTCGACGTCGGTGCGGCGGTGGTGACACCACTGACCGGGAACAACTGGACGGTTCCCTTCGAACGCGCCGACCAGCCGGTCCCCTCCGGCGAGCGCCCGCCCGATGTCGGGTGGCAGGCGGCCTCCGGTGGCTGGTTCCGCGCGATGCAGGTCCCGCTGGTGTCGGGTCGGCTCTTCGACGAACGGGACCGCCCGGGCAGTCCGCAGGTGGTCATCATCAGCGAAGGCATCGCAACGCGCTTCTTCGGCAGCGACAGCGCCGTGGGACGCAGCATACGCCTTGGCCCGGAGGCCACCGCGGAAATCGTCGGGGTGGTCGGCGACATCCGTCGCGCCGGTCTCACCGATGCGCCGCGCGCCGACATGTATTTCGCCGCGCTGCAGGGGCCGGGGACGCAGATGACGCTCTTCGTGCGGACCCAGGGAGATCCTGTCCGGGCTATCGCCCCGGCCCGAGCGGCGCTCCGAGCCGTCGAGCCCGACGTCGCGGTCTTCGACACGCCCACGATGTCGCAGGTGGCGAGCGATTCGGTCCGGGTCACGAAGCTGGTGCTCTGGCTCCTCGGCATCTTCGCGGCCGTGTCGCTCGGCCTCGCGGCCGTGGGGATCTATGGCGTGATGTCGTACGTGGTGCGGCAGCGCGCCCGGGAGATCGGGACCCGCATCGCGCTGGGTGCGGCGCGGACCGACATCCTGTGGCTGGTGCTGCGCCAGGGCGTGATGATCGCCGGAGCTGGAACGGTGATTGGACTCGGCGTCGGGCTCGGTGCCGCGAGAGCCCTGCGGTCGATGCTGTACGGAGTGTCGGCCACGGATCCGCTTGTCCTCGCGGGGGCCGCGGTCCTGCTGGTGATGACGGCGCTGGTGGCCTGCTACGTGCCGGCCCTCCGTGCGGCGCGGGTGGACCCGGCGCGGACGCTTGCGGAACAGTGAACCATCTGGAGGTCTGGCGAGCTGGCGATCGTTCGCCAGTTCGCCAGCGGTTCACGTCACGGGTGGCTTCTTCACCACGTTGAGGGTAATGGACGAGGGGTACTGTTTCGAGTGATGGATCGAGTTCCTCGCGACCTTGCCCGTCGTTTCGTCGTAGTTGTTCCCGCCGGTATTCAGGTTCCGGTCGAATCGCGGAAAGTTGCTGCTCGAGACCTCGATGCGGATCTTGTGTCCCGCCTTGAACATGTTGCTGGTCACCATCGGCTGCAGGGTGACCTTGTAGACCTTGTCCTTCTCCATCCAGACCGCCGGCTTATCGTAGCCTTCGCGATAGCGAAGCCGCTGGATGGTCTCGTCCAGGTTGTACGCCTTCCCGTCCGGTCCCACGTCGATGAGCTTCACGGTGACATCGGTGTCCTTCTGGTCGGACGACACGTACACGGTGAGGTCGATCGGTCCGCTCACCTCGGTGTCGTTCTCCATTGCCTCACTGGTGTAGACCAGGATGTCGTTTCGCTCCTCCATCTTCGACTGGTCCCAGGAGCCGCCCTGCACGGCATTGCCGGTGCAGCAGACGTTCCCGCCGTACGAGGGGACCGGCTTGAGCGGATCGTAGCTGAAGCTGTCGGGCGTGTCCTTCGCCGGCGCCTTGTCGGTCAGCACCCCGTCGCCGGTCCGCGTGTTGGCGTTGCCACCGCTCGACAGGTAATAGGTGAGCGGCTTCGACTCCGCCGGGGGCCAGGTGCTCGCGGTCTGCCACTTGTTGGCACCCATGGTGAAGTAGCGGACCTTGGGCAGGGTATCGAGCAGGCCGGTCTTCTCACCCTTGAGGAAGATGTCGAACCAGCCGTACTGGAGCGCGTTGTAGTCGAGACGCGCGTCACCCATGTTCCGCTCGCCCACCACGGTGTTCTCGGTTGCCCGGGTGTAGGCACAGTGCAGGGTCGGCGCGATCACCGCGTACTGCTGGTTCGCGATCTCAGGCTTCGCCGTCTTCCGGACGTGATTGTAGGTCGCGAGGTTCGGCCCGGTCGACACGTCATACCAGGACATGAACCAGAGTCCCGGCGTGTTGATCACCATGTTGTCGTGGAAGAGCCCGCCCTTGTACCAGGCTGGATCGTTGGGCGTCCGCTGCATCATCCGCCCGCCGGTCGCCACCGGCATCGAATCCGCGAACACGCCGTTCGGTCCGCCCGCGGCCTTGATGATGTCCATCGACGGCAGGTGCGCGAGCGCCTTCGACCAGTCCACCGGCGGCTGCCGCTCGGCCAGGTCGAATGATTTCGAGACCCGAATCAGGTCTTCCTGCGAGGTGTTCGCGGGGAAGGTCGGCCGGACCTGGTTCTGTTCACTGTTGATCCATGCGATGAACAGCATCTGCACCGCGCCGCCGCGATACCAGTTGCCCTGCTCGTAATAGGGTCCCACCCGGCCGACGCCGGCGCCGAATCCCATCGGGATCATCGCGCTCAAGCCCGGGGGCGACTGCGCGGCGACCGCCATCTGCCACTCGGCCGTGGACGAACATCCGATCAGCCCGACCTTGCCGTTGGACCAGGCCTGGGTCGACATCCACTTGATCGCATCATACCCGTCCGTGGTAGGCGGGCCGAGGATGTCCCAGTTGCCCTCGGAGAAGAAGTGACCCCGCTCGTTCTGGATCACGTAGGCGTATCCGCGCTTGATTGCCTGAAGCACCGTGCTCATGTCGCTGGGCACGCCGTTTCGCACGTCCCAGAAATTGAAGTTGTAGGGCGTCTTCGAGAAGATGATCGGGTAGCGCTTCGAGGTGTCCCTGGGGCGGTAGATGTCGGTGGCGAGGCGAATGCCGTCCCTCATGGGCATCATCACCTTGCGGTCGACGACGGCGAGGGATTGCAGCTCGTTCTCGATTCCCCACCGCTTGGCCTTGATGGAGTCGGGGAGCTGGGCGGATGCGGAGGTAACGGTCGTTCCAAGGACTGTCAGCGCGACAACGGTGAATCGGCGCATGGGTTCACTTCCCGGGATGGTGGTCGTAGCTCAGGACTCTCGAAAGCTTCCAGGTCCCGTTGTCCCGCTTCCAGAGATTCATGAATCGGCCGGTCTCTCGCAGCACGTCGGGCTTGCCGGTCTCCAGCCCGTAGAAACGATGCACACCTTCGTGCAAGGCGCCGAGGTTTTCCATGGGATAAATCTTCGACGATTCAGGGACGAGCTCCCGACGAGCACGCACGTTGGTTCCCTTCGCCTGCGCCTCACAGCCCTCCCGCACGTTCTTCACGAACTCCGACCCCTTCGACGCGATCTTGCCGAATTTGTCGTGATAGAACTCGAAATCATCGGCCACCAGCGCCGCGAGCGAATCCGCGTTGCAGCGGGCGAACACGAAATCGAAGAGCCGGGCGTCGAGCCCGGTAATGGTATCGGCCAGCGCTTTCGTGGCCAACGGCCCGGGCCGGACCGGGTGGGCCTGCGCCAGGAGCGCCGCTGGAAAGGCAATCAAGGCTAGTCCAAGGAGGCGCACAGGGGGCATTTCGAATAGTATACCCGCTCACGTCTCACGGCTCACGGCTTACGGCTCACGAACTCCGCACTGGTGGAAGGCGGACTACACGACGCATGCACCGCGTCACACGCTTGCCTGCTGAAGGACCGGGCCGAGCAGGGGCCTGAGGTAGGTCCCCGTGCGCGACTCCGGCTGTTCAATGATCTCCTCGGGCGTGCCCATCGCGACCACGTGTCCGCCGCCCGCGCCGGCCTCCGGACCGAGGTCGATGACCCAATCCGCCCGCTTGATGACGTCGAGGTGGTGCTCGATGACGAGCACGGTATTCCCCGCGTCCACCAGCTTGTCCAGCACATTGATGAGCGTGCGGACATCGTCGAGATGCAAGCCGGTGGTCGGCTCGTCGAGGATGTAGAGCTTCCGCCCGGATTTCTTCCCCGCCGCGATCAGCTCCCGCGCGATCTTGAGCCGCTGCGCTTCACCGCCGGAGAGCGTCGTGGCGGGTTGCCCCAGCCGCAGGTAGCCGAGCCCGACCTGCTGCAGCTGCCAGAGTGCCGCGCCGAGCTTCGGCTGGTGCCGGAACTTCGTGATCGCGTCGTCGACCGTCCACTCCAGGACGTCGGTGATCGAAAAGCCACCGGCCTTTACGTCCAGCACTTCGCGCTTGAATCGCCGGCCGCCGCACCCGTCGCAGGGCACGAACACGTCCGCGAGGAACACCATCTCGACCTGCACGTGTCCGGCGCCGTCGCACACATCGCAGCGTCCGCCCTCCATGTTGAACGAGAAGGTGGACGCCGTATAGCCCCGCGCTCGCGAAAGCGGCTGCGCGGCAAACAGCTCACGGATTTCGTCGAACGCCTTCACGTAGGTGATCGGGTTCGAGCGCGGGCTCCGGCCGATTGGCGACTGATCCACCAGCACCACGTCCTCGATCCGCTCCCCGCCCGCGATCTGGTCGACCGCGCCCACCGCTTCTCCCAGGTGCGACTTGGCCGAGTGGGCGCCGTGCAGCCTGGCTTCGAGATTCCGGTAGATGACGTCGTGCACCAGGGTGCTCTTCCCGCTTCCGCTGACTCCAGTGACCGCGGTGAGGGTGCCGAACGGGATCTTCACGTCGACGCCCTGGAGATTGTGCAGCCGCGCGCCGCGGACCGAGAGCCACAGTGGCCCCGCAACGCGGCGCGCGCTCGGTACGCCGATCCGCTTGCGGCCGTTCAGGTACGCACCGGTGAGGGTCTCGACTGCCTCGAGCGGCGGGCCGGCATGCACTACTCGGCCGCCCCGTTCGCCCGCCCCGGGACCCAGCTCGAGCATGAAATCCGCCTGCCGGATCGCCGCCGTGTCATGCTCGACGACGACGACCGTGTTCCCCATGTCACGCAACCGGTGCAGCAGAGCGAGCAGGCGATCGGTATCGCGCGGATGCAGCCCGATGGTCGGCTCGTCCAGCACGTACAGCGCGTCCATGAGGCGGGCGCCGAGCGCGTTGGAGAGCGCAATCCGCTGGGCCTCGCCGCCCGAGAGCGTCCGGGCCTGGCGATCGAGCGTGAGGTAGCCGAGTCCGACGTCGATCAGATAGTCGAAGAGGGGTCGCAGGGTGTCGAAGAGAGTCGAGGTCAGCTGGCGCTCGGTGTCTGAAAGCGTCAGCGCTTCGATCCACGTTCGCGCCTCTTCGACACTCATCGACGCGATGGCGGCGATGGTCTTGCCCCCGATGCGCACCGAGAGGGCGTGCGGGTTGAGCCGGGTGCCGTTGCACGCGGGGCAGACCTGCGCGAGCTGGTACCGGCGCAGGAAGACCCGGATGTACTGCTTGTAGCGCTTCTCCTCGAGACCCTTGAGGAAGGGAAAGATGCCGGTGTAGCGGCCCTGTTTTCCGTGCAGCAGCTCCCGGCGCACCGACGGCTTGAGAGCAGACCATGGCGCCTCGGGATCGGCGCCGAGCTTTCGCGCCGTCTCGACCAGCAGCTTCCGCCGCGTTTCGTAGCGCGGCATGGTCCACGGATCGATCGCGCCCTCCCGCAGCGACTTTCGCGGATCGGGGATGATGAGCGATTCGTCGTACTCCAGCACCGCCCCAAATCCCTTGCAGCCGCCGCACGCCCCGCGGGGATTGTTGAAGGAGAAAAGGGCCGGCGTGATCGGCAGGGCAGGCGTGTCGCAGCTCGAGCAGGCGAGGAATTCGGTGAACCGCTGGCGGGAGCCATCGTCCCACAGGAGGACGACGATGCCATCGCCTTCGGCGAATGCTGTCTGCGATGATTCCGTGAGACGTGAGACGTGCGCGGTGAGACGGGAGCGGTCAATCGAGATCCGGTCCACGACGACCAGGATCTCTTTTCTCGACGTCAGGTCCAG
Source organism: Gemmatimonadales bacterium (assembly GCA_035274025.1). Lineage (GTDB taxonomy): Bacteria > Gemmatimonadota > Gemmatimonadetes > Gemmatimonadales > GWC2-71-9 > SZUA-320. The sequence continues at coordinate 13,371 of DATEOL010000401.1, forward strand.
GGCGTCGGGAAGTTCGTTGAGCCTGAGTTCCTCACCATCAGCGACGACGCGCACAAACCCCAGCGCGAGGAGGTTCTCGACCAGCGCCTCATGCGATGCCCTCGCGGAGGCAGGAACCGGGAACGAAACGAGGAGACGATGGGACGATGAGACGTCCAGTCGCTGAGCCACCGCCTCAACCACGGATTCCGGCGTATCCCGCACAACCGGCGCCCCGCAGACGCGACAGAAGGGCTTCCCGATCCGCGCCCACAAGAGACGCAGGTAGTCGTATACCTCCGTCGCCGTTCCCACCGTCGACCGGCTCGAGGTTACCGGATTCCGCTGCTCGATGGCGACGGCGGGTGACAGACCTTCGAGCAGGTCGACCGCCGGCTTGGGCATCCGCTCCAGGAACTGCTTCGCGTAGGTCGACAGCGACTCGATGTAGCGCCGCTGCCCCTCGGCATAGAGGGTGTCGAAAGCCAGCGATGATTTCCCCGAGCCGGATGGACCGGTGACCACAATCAGCTTGCGGTGCGGAAGCTCGACCGAGATGCCCTTCAGGTTGTGCTGGCGGGCGTTGACGATGCGGATGACGCCGAGTGACACGGCGGAAAGATATCGGGTTCTCTTCGGGCGTGCCTCGGTCCGCCATTCGCCCTGTCTCTATCCGGACGTGCCCCGCGCAAACCTTGTACATTGACCGAGTCTCTCGCCGGCCACCCGAGCCAATGTCGCAGACGCAGGTCCAGCTCGCCGAGGCTTCCTACCATCGCTGTAACGAGAGCGGAGCCTTCTACTCCAGGTTCTACCAACACCTGCTGGCCAGCAGTCCGCGCATTCCCCCCATGTTCGCACGCACGGAATTCGAACGGCAGCACCGGCTGCTCAAGCATGCACTCGGCCTGCTGATCATCTACGCCAAGCGCGCGAATCCATCGCTGCTGGATCGGATCGCGGACCGTCACCTCGAGGTCGGAGTCGGCGACGATCTCTATCCCTTCTTCGTCGAGAGTCTCGTCCGGACGGTGGCCGAGCACGACCCGGAATACACGCCAGCGATCGGGGAGGCCTGGCGAGTGGCGTTGGCGCCAGGGCTGGAATACATGCGGAGCCGCAACGAGCGGAGGACCGCATGAGCGACGGCAGGACCGCGACCGAGAGGCTCATGGAGCAGCTGCAGGCAGCGACGCTGGGCGACTACGAAATCCTGGCGGAGCTCGGTCGCGGGGGCATGGCTACCGTCTTCCTCGCGCATGACCTGCAGCTCGACCGCAAAGTCGCGATCAAGGTCATGCACCCCGCCCTCATGGAGGAAGGGGTCAAGGAGGGGATGGTCGATCGCTTCAAGCAGGAAGCGCGTACCGCCGCCGGCCTGTCCCATCCCAACATCATCCCCATCTATGCTGTCCGGGCCCAGGGGCACCTGCTCTGGATCGTCATGAAGTTCGTCCCGGGACGGCCACTCGATTCGATCATCGCCGAGGCGGCGCCGTTGCCGGTCCCGATGGTGCGCGCGATCCTGGCCGGGGTGGCAGAGGCCCTCGACCACGCCCATCGTCATGGCGTCGTCCATCGCGACGTGAAGCCGGCGAACATCATGATCGACCTGGAAGGCCGACCGGTCGTCACCGATTTCGGCGTGGCCAAGGTCGCGGATCAGCAGCATCTCACGATGACGGGCACCGCGGTGGGCACGCCCAACTACATGAGTCCCGAACAGGCCCACGCCGAGGCAACCAGCGGAGCATCGGACCAGTACTCCCTGGCGGTGGTGGGCTTCGAGATGCTCACCGGGAAACCGCTCTATACCGGCGACAGCGCGGTGGGGGTCATGTTCCTTCACGCCTACGGTGACGTGCCGGAACGAGCCGCATTCGGATCCGAAACGCCGGAAGACCTGGCGGACGCCCTGATCCGGATGCTCAACAAGGACCCCGCCGGGCGCTGGCCTGCGCTGCACGATGCGCTTCCGCTGCTTCGGGGTGACACTCCGCTTCACGAATCCAAGATCCGGTCCGACATGGCGGCTCTCGCGGCGACCGGCATGCAGCGCGAGATCCTGGCCCGGGTCAGTACGCCGCGAAGCCCGACGCCGAAGACGATGCGCGCGCCTGTCGCACCGGTGCTGGCCCAGATGCCCCCTGCGGCGACATCCCCGAAGTCCGCCCGCTCCCCCATCTGGATTGCCGTGGCAGGTGTCCTCACCGCGGCGGTCACCCTGATGCTGTGGCGCCCCTGGGCTCGCCAGCCGGACCGCGCCCCGAGCGCCGATTCCGCCGTGATTCCGGCGGTCCGTCCCTCCGAGCCGGTGGCCCCACCGCCGCCGGCGCCCGAGCCGAGCGCGCTTCCTCCGGCGACGGCACCCGCGGCGACGAGCGCAGTCCGCGACCTTCGTATCACCGCCGTTCCCGCGACCCTTGCGGAGGGTGACTCGGCTTCACTTCGAGTCGAGGTGCTGGACCAGAGTGGCCGCGCGATCCAGCGAAAGGTCTCCTGGACAACGAGCGATCCGCGAACGGCGGTCGTGCGCGCGGGCGGAATGCTGGTCGCACGCGCGCCAGGTCAGGTCACGGTCACCGCCTCAGCCGACGGCAGGCAGGCTCGTGCGCGGGTGGAAGTGGTCTCGATGATTGCGACCATCACGGTCTCGCCCCAGTCCGACACCCTGGCTCCGGCGAAGTCCGTTGCGCTCCAGGCCTCCGCGCGTCGGCGGGACGGATCCGAAGTCGCCGGCACGGTCATCGCCTGGCGTTCTTCCGATGAAGCCGTTGCCGTGGTCTCATCGACCGGCCGTGTGACGGCGCTCGCGACCGGGACGGCGACGATCACCGCGACCGCGGGTGCGCGCCGGGGGACAGCCACGATCACCGTCGCCACTCCCTCCGCGGCTGTGGCTGTCGCGCCACCTCCGCCGCCACCACCTCCGCCGGCGCCACAGCCGCCGTCCACGGAGGATGCAACGGCCGCGGTCAATGATCTCGTGGCTGCGTACGCCCGTGCCCTCCAGTCCAAGGACATGGCGAGGGTTCGCGCGCTCTTTCCGGGCATGTCTGCCGCCGCGGAGCGTCAGACCAGGAGCGCCCTCGAGGACATGAATGACCTCCAGGTCCGGCTCTCGACGAACGGCCTGACGGTGGACGGGACGCGGGCGCAGGCGCGGGTGAGCGGCGTGTGGACCTACCGCGGTGGCAAGCCGCTCGAAGTGAACAACCTCTATCGATTTGAAAAGCGCTCCAGCGGCTGGGTGATCGTCGCGATCGAATGAACGCTAGAAGGTGTACTCCAGGCCGGTCGTCCAGCCGAAGTTCGGCTGCAGCCCCGCGTGCTTGATCGGCACGATTCCGTTGACCACGATGACCATGCCCCCCCGCACGGTGAACTTCGCCCCGAACGAGGCGTTCACCACATCCTGTCGTTTGGTCGGGATCGACGTGGCGGGATAGATCCGGTGGAAGGGCGTGACGAATTCGATCGGGTCGGGGAGGGTGATTTTCGAGTCCCCCACCTGCCACGCGGTGATGAGCTCCGCGGCCATCGTGGCCCAGGGTGTGACGAGCGCGTCGAACCCGACCGTCGTCAGGAATGCGTCGTTCTCGGTTTCCGCGGACCGGGCCGCGTATCCCACGTTCAGGTGAGGCGCGAGGTTGCCGAGCTGGGCGCCCATGATGCCCACCACCCGAACCGAGGCCGATCCGCTCCCCAGAAAATCCTCTTCCCGTCCGGTCGGGAGCCGGATGTCGGTAAGGATTGCCGCGCCCAGCGCATCGCCCTGGCCGAGGTTGATCTTGACCCGGGCCGCCACGTCGCCGATGCCCGATGCCGAGCCACTCACGGTCTTGCTGGCGTCGAGCTGCGGATTCTCCGGGGTCCCTCCGAAGCGGTGCGTCGTTGCGGGTCCGAAGGGCGTGATCTGCGAAGTGCTGGTGCCGGCGAGGGACACCCGCACCACCGGGACCGCGATCCCGATATCCACGAAATCGAGAATGCCCCAGGTCCCGAAAACGGTTGCGACCTGCTGATCCACCGAGAGGGAGAGCTGGGTGAAGATCAGGTCGTTTTCTAGAACGGGGTCACCCAGGCCGTGCGCGCCTACATCCTGGTGGCCGAAGTTGAAGCGCAGGTCGGCGAGCGGCGCACTGTTGAGCGAGCTGAACGAGATCCCGCTCACGTTGGCGCCGATGAAGAAACGGCCCCGTCCCAGGGTCTGGGAGCGCTCCGCGAAGATCGGTCCCGCGGAGGTCGATGTCTTGACCGGGAGCCCTTCGACGATCTTGAATGTCACGCCACTGCTGGTGGCGGAGATCGGCAGGTTGGCGGTGGTGCGTCCGATCGACTGGCTCAGGAAGCCCAGGACGCTCTGGCTTCCCTGCGTCACCGCCGGTATGAAATGGCTCTGGTGCACGCTGTCCGGGCCGGACAGCACCAGGCAGAGGGGCTGGCCGCAATCGCCATAGGTGAACAGCGCGTTGATCAGGGAGCTGAGCGACTGCGCCCGCGCCTCCGGGGCGCTCAGCAGGGCCGTGGTCGCGAAGGCGAAGGCCTTGAGGCAGCGAGGCATCTCATAAGCTAGTACCTTACTTCCACTCCAGACACCACTCGTGGGACTACGGAGGCACCCCTGGGCCCGGTTCTCCGCGTCTGTCACACTTGCAGCACCTCCCTCGCCGACGACGCGAACTTCTGCGCCCAGTGTGGCGCCGCGACACCGACCGAGCCGGGGGGTGCCTCCCCGTACCGCGGCGACCGGTGCACCACCTTCATGCCGCGGCGGTCAAGGCCGGTGAACGCTCGGTCGAGCTGCTGCCGTTGAGCAAGGATGCCTATTCTGGAGCCTACAACCTCCACCAGCTCATCCGGACCTACCTGATTCTCGGCGAGAAGGAAAAGGCGTTGAGCCGGCCCCGTGAGCTTCTCTCCAAGCCCTATTTCATCTCCCCCGGCTGGCTCAGGGTCGATCCTACATTCGACCCACTCCGGGGGGATCCGCGCTTCGAGGCGCTTGCTCAGTCGAAGTAATTCAGCGGTGACCCACAATATCGGCGGTTGGGACGGTTGGACCGTTGTTCGGAAGGCAACCGTCCTAACCGCCTTGACCGCCCCAACCGTCGCATCACTGAAACGCTGATTGCCGACGGGGCCTTCGCGAAATACGTTTCAAAACGAGATGGCCAACATCCTCTCCCCGAAGGTCCTCCGCCGTGGTCTGGAATTCTCCCTCCTCGCATCCCTTCTGGGGTTTGCGGCAGTCTTGCTCTATCGTGGGAACTACAAGGACTTCATCGCTTCCCTGGGCCAGATCCGGCCGCAGTGGCTCCTGGTCGGCGCGGCGGTCTCCTCGATGGACTGGATCGGCGGCGGACTTCGCCACTGGGTGATCTCCCGCCACGTGTGGCCGCAGGCCTCCCTCAAGGCGATGATCGTGGCCGGCGGAATGGGGGCATGGGCCGGCTACCTCACGCCAGTGCACGCCGGCGCATCGCCCATGATGGTTTATACGATGCGACGCTTCGGCGTCCCGATTCCGGTGGGGATGAGTACCGTGTTCATGTCGTTCGTGACCACGGTGGCCTTCTTCGCCATCGCGGGGCCGCTCGCCGTGTTCCTCGGCGCGGGCAAGTCGCTGGGCGACGTCAACGCCATCCTCGGACTCTCCCTGTACGATCTCTTCGTCGGAACCCTCACGCTCTTTGGAGGGCTCGGCGTCCTGATTCTCCTGCTGGTCCTCTTTCCGAAGCTCGCGCGAGATTTCTTTCACAAGCTGGCGGAGCTGATTGGACGCCGGAGCACCCGGGTGAACGCCAGGCTGGAGGTTTTCCGCACCGGCATCGACCAGATGCACCAGAGCTTCACGGCGTACCTTTCGCTTCGGGGGCTGCTCGCTCTGGCCATCGGCGTGCTGCTGACCGGGCTCGCGTACGCCCCGAGGTTGCTGTCGGGGTACGTGGTGCTCCGGGCGATCGGAATCCAGGCCCAGTTCATCGACGTCCTGCTGCTGCAGACCCTGATCACGTTCCTGCTCTATTTCGCGCCGACTCCCGGAGCCTCGGGAATCGGCGAAATCCTGACCGCGCTGGTCATGCAGGTGTACGTTCCAAAGGCGATGGTGCCGCTGTACACGCTGATGTGGCGATTTTTCGTGACCTATGGCACGATCATCTCAGGATCCATCGTGTTCTATCGGTGGGTACGGCGGGGACTCCGGAACCTGGAGGAGGAACCCGCTCCCGTGCAGGCCTAGCTTCTGCTTGCGGGGTCACGAGGTGGAGCCTACGTTTTGCGACCACCCAGACACTGCGAACCGGATGGTTCATGGAGCTTGAGTTCGGCGGCCGCCGCTATCCCGTGGCCGAGAGTGAGCTGATTCTTGGCGCCGACGCCGGGGCAACCGTCGTTCTCCCGGGTGCCAGGCCGCGCCATGCCGTGGTACGGGCCATGGGCGAGCGGATGGCGACCATTCGCGCCGCGGAAAACGGAGCGGACATCACCGTCAATGGCGTCGCAGTCGGCCCGGACCCGACCCCGCTGATGCACGGAGACACCATTCAGATCGGCGCCCATCAGCTAAAAGTCCTGAATCCCACCCACCCGGTGGGGGGCCCGAATGCGCCGCCCGCCGGGGCCCGTGAGCGACTTCACGACACGATGTTCGGGCTCCCACGGTCTACCGCCACCCCGGTTCAGGGCGTGCCACCGGCAGAGACCCCCGAAACGGCCCCGCGCGCTCCGGGCAAGACCTGGATCGTCGTCGCCGCGGTCGCCTCGGCAGGCATCATCCTCTGGCTTCTGCTTCGCTGATGCACGTCTCCTGCGCGGCGGGTACGGATAAGGGCGTGGTTCGGAGCGCCAATGAGGATTACCACCTCATGCAGCTCGACCGCGGCATCTTCATCGTCGCGGACGGCATGGGTGGTCACGCCGCGGGTGAGGTTGCCAGCGAGATGGCGGTGCGCATCATCGCGGACGAGATGGGGTCGTTCCGGAGCCTGCCGGACGCCGACATCACGGCCAGATTGTTCAAGGCGATCCAGTCGGCCAACGGCGCGATTTTCCGCCGCACCCTTGTCGAGCACGACAAGCGCGGCATGGGGACCACCGCGACCGCGATGATCCTCTTCCCCCGGCGCTACCTCATTGCGCAGGTGGGTGACAGCCGGGCCTACATTCTCCGCGACAAGAAGCTGTTCCAGATCACCAAGGACCACTCCTACGTGCAGGAGCAGGTCGACTCCGGGCTGCTGACACCGGAGCAGGCCCGCACCCACCCGTACGGGAATGTCATCACCCGCTGCGTGGGCTCGAACGAGGAAGTGGTCCCCGACATGTATTTCGGGAACCTCCAGGAGGGCGACATCGTTCTGCTCGCCTCCGACGGGCTCACCGGCATGCTGGAGGACGACCAGCTCGCGCGCATCCTGCAGGCCGGCGGTGACCCGAAGGCGTGGGTCGACCGGATGATCACGGATGCGAATCGCCGCGGCGGGCTCGACAACATCACGGTGATCGTGGTGCGGGTTGATTCGGTCGATCCGCCGCCGGGGGCCGGGAACAACGGCGCGGGATAGTCGGGCAGGCGGACGGACGGGCAGGCGGGCCGGGGTAATACCCGGCCTTTCTATTTCCCGACTTCGTAGCCTCTTGGACCGGTTCCAATCACCACCACGCCGCGGAGCCCGGCCTTCGGTTTTTCCCGCAGGGGAATCGTGAATTGGGCTGGACCGCACCCCCGTGGCATCGGGACCGTCACCGCCGCCGGCGAAAGGTCGCGATCCTCGGGGAAGAAGGTGACTGAGTCGCCCTTGCAACCTGGCGGGACAAGTACCGAGAGGACCCCGCGGTCCCCCTTCCAGGTGAAACCCGCCGTGATGCCAGTGGTTCGGGGACGTCGCGATTGAAAGACCGAGTCTGCCGCGTGCCAGGTCATCGTGCGACTCGCGTCAGTCCTCACTGGCATCGTGACCGAAAGGCTTGCCTGGCCGGGGTAGCAAGCGTTCTTGCAGATTCCGTAGAAGACCCGTGTCGTAAGTCGCGAGTCGCGGGAGGAAATCCGCGCTGGCGGTCTGATGGTCGCCTCGAACACCACATCCCCGTCCAGGACGTGGGTCACCGTCCCTGCCACGTCGAGCCTTGCCGGAGTCGGGTAGCTCAGCGAGTCGACCGTGAAGCCGGTCGGAAGCTTCCAGCTCGCCGTCGTCGCCACTCCACTCTCACCCGGATTCTTCCAGTAGACATGCCAGCCGGGCTCCACCTGGAACCGAAGCGCCACGCGCTGGGGCATCCCCGCGACGATGGCCGTGAGCTCGGGCACGACGGAGATCGTCACGTGAGGTTTCGTGACGAAGGCCTGGAGCAGGGCGAGCGCGATCAGCATCGTCTCATCGTCTCATGGTCTCATGGTCTCATCGTCTCATCGTCTCAGCCGACGAGGCGCCGAACCTGAGCGGATGGCATTGCAACCAGGTCGACTACGTGGCCCAGCTTCTTCCGGATCGGCCTGGCGACGAACACGCGCAACCGCTGGGCACTGCGGTAGAGCTCGTCGGCAATCCGAGGCAGGCCGAGGTGGCCGGCACGACCCTCACTGGTAAGACGATCCACCGACCCATCCCGGAGACGGAGCGGCAGGTCCACCGCGAGCATGTTGGAACGGGTCGGGAAATCCAGCAGCAGCTCGCCGGGTTCCAGGCCCATTTCATCGCCAAGATGATCCTCGACCTTCTCAAGGAGGTCGGTATCTTCGCTGACCCACGACTGGGCCTCGGGGACTTCACTCGCGGGGAGGTCGAGCGCCCGCTTGTACAGCCGGCGGTTCCGCAGGGCGCTCGCGATCCCGCCCTGTTCGTGCTCGATGAGGAGCTGCATGAACGCGTCGTCGGTGAGCGTCGAGACACCTTTCTCGGTCACCACGCCCCGGCGCACCGCGCTCCGCACCGCACGCTTGAACATGCAGGTGGCGCTTCGCACCGCGTGGTGCCAGTACACGTTGCGGTACATCTGGTATTTCGCGAACAGCAGCGACTCCAGCGCGCTCACTCCTTTCTCGTGGATGCCAACGGCCGACGTCTGCTTCGGACCCGGCACCAGCGTGAGCGATGCAAGCAGGCGATCCACGTCGAGCGTGCCGTAGGGGACGCCGCACATCCGCGCGTCGCGGCTCAGGTAGTCGATCTTGTCGAGGTCGAGTGTCCCCGAGATGAGTCCCTGCAGGGGGCTCCTGCTCTTCCCACGAATGAGCCGCCCGACCTCCTCCACCAGCTCCGCTCCGCCCAGGGAGCGCAGCAGGTCTCCCAGCGCGCCCTTCCCCAACATGGCGACTCCCATCGTTTCGTGCGACGGGAATCCCGCTTCTTCCAGCCCGTGGGAAAAAGGATAATGGCCGATGTCGTGGAGCAGCGCAGCCAGTCCCACCGCCCGGCGCACCTCCCGATCGACCCGGCCCAGCTCACCCCGGGCCGCGAGGTTGGCGAGCGCGCGCTGGGTCAGGTGGTAGGCACCGAGTGCGTGCTCGAAACGGGTGTGGGTCGCCCCGGGATAGACCAGGAAGGCGTGGCCAAGCTGGCGGACATACCGAAGGCGCTGGACCGCGGGGGTGTCGAGGGCGGCCAGTGCCACCTGGTCGAGCGGGATGTTGTCCCACAGCGGGTCGCGTACGACCTCGTAGTCCCTCGTCATGTCTGACCGTCTGACCGTCTGACCGCCTGATCGCCTGACCGTCTTCGGCCGGACAGTCCGACGGTCCGACAGCGCGCCTAGCGCGGCCCCGCCGCGATCACCGAGGCATCGACTCCGCTCGCGAAAGCCTCGAAGCTCTTGCGGAACATGTCTGCAAGCTTCGCGGCCTGGGCATCATAGGCGGCGCCATCCTTCCAGGTGTTTCTCGGCGAAAGCACCTCGCTCGGAACTCCCGGGACCGCGGTGGGAACCTCGAAGCCGAACACCGGGTCCTTCACGTACTTCGCGTTGTCGAGCTGGCCCGAGAGCGCGGCGGTCACCATCGCCCGGGTGTGCGCGAGCTTCATCCGCGATCCGGTCCCGTAGGGACCGCCGGTCCAGCCGGTATTTACCAGCCAGACCTTCGCGCCATGCTTCGCGATCCGCTCGCCAAGCATCCTGGCGTAGACGCCCGGATGCATCGGGAGGAATGGCGCGCCGAAGCAGGAGGAGAACGTGGCCGACGGCTCGGTCACGCCGCGCTCGGTCCCCGCCACCTTGGCCGTATACCCGGACAGGAAGTGATACATCGCCTGCTCGGCGTTGAGCCGGGCGATCGGAGGCATGACGCCGAAGGCATCCGCCGTCAGGAAGATCACGTTGCGGGGATGCCCGGCGCGGCCGCTCGGGTCGTGGTTGGGGATGTAGTCGATCGGGTAGCAGGCGCGGGTGTTCTCGGTCAGCTCCTGGGAGTTGAAATCGGGGTGACGGGTGACGGGATCGAGGACGACGTTCTCGAGCACGGTGCCGAACATCTGGGTCGCCGCGTAGATCTCGGGCTCGCCCTCGGCGGAAAGCCTGATCGCCTTCGCGTAGCAGCCGCCCTCGAAGTTGAACACGCCATCGGAGCCCCAGCCGTGCTCGTCGTCGCCGATCAGCTTCCGGGCCGGGTCGGCCGAGATCGTCGTCTTGCCGGTGCCGGAGAGACCGAAGAAGATCGCCGCGTCACCGCCCGGGCCGACGTTCGCCGAGCAGTGCATCGGGAACACGCCCTTGAGGGGCAGCAAGTAGTTGAGGACGGTGAAGATCGACTTCTTCATCTCGCCGGCGTAACGCGTGCCACCGATGAGAATGGTCTTCTTCGCGAAGTTGAGCGCGATGAAGGTCCCGCTGCGGGTGCCGTGCCGGGCGGGATCGGCCTGGAGCTCCGGAGCGTGATAGACCACGAACCCGGGATCGAAGCCTGCCAGGTCGGTCGCCTCGGGGCGGATGAACATGTTGCGCACGAAATGCGCGTGCCACGCGTTCGGCGTGATGAATCGGACCGGGAGACGGTAGGCCGGGTCCGCGCCGCCGAAGAGGTCCTGCACGAACAGCTCCGGCTGCGACGCCAGGTGCGCTTTCACGTCGGCCAGCAGGGCGTCGAACTGGGCCTCGCTGATCGCCTTGTTCTTGTCCCACCAGATGCGGTCCTTCGAGCCCGGCTCCTCCACCACGAACTTGTCGTTCGGGGAGCGGCCGGTGTGCGGCGAAGTGATGGCAGCGAACGCGCCGCGATCGGAGAGGCGGCCCTCACCACGGCGGCAGGCGTGTTCGACGAGCTCGGTTTGACGCAGGTTGGCGCGGACAAGAGGACCGGTGATGCCATGACCGGCAAGTGACACGGTCTCCGGGGTGACGTTCGAGGTCGCGGACATAAGCTCCAGGCAAGTCGTGTTACAGAGCCGTGAAAGATCGTGAACCGGTTCACACGACGCAACCGTCTGTCCTGCAACGCATTGCACCGCTGAATGTTACCCGACAATGTATACGAATCAGGGTCCCTTTGCCCAGCGTCGCAGCTGCCCAATCGCCTTCCGGTCGTTGGTGACGAGGTCCTCACCCTTGGGAGTCTCGAGGATCCTGACGACGTGATCCAGCCTGGGATCACGCATGATCCGCTTGAACGGTCCGGTCCCCAGAGATCCTTTTCCGATCAGCTCGTGGCGGTCGCGCCGGGAACCTAGCGGGGTCTTGGAATCGTTCAGATGGATGCAGTGCAGATGTTCGAATCTTAGCATTCGGTCAAGTTCACCCATGACTTGGTCGTAGCGGTTTCGGAGGTCATATCCGGCGCTGTAGAGGTGGCAGGTGTCGACGCAGTAGCCAATGCGATGGCGTACGTCATCCGCTATCATTGACCGGAGAGTGGACAGTTCATCAAACGTGGAACCCAATGATGTAGCGGTACCGGCGGTGGATTCAATCAAGACTTTGACAGTGCCCGGAACGTTGCGAAGCGATATGGTGTATGCTTCAGCGTTGCGGCGAAGTCCGAGCGTCCGGTCATCGATATAGTTGCCGGGATGCGACACAAGCCAAGGAATGCCGAGCGTATCACAACG
>DATEOL010000402.1:0-10029 GCA_035274025.1 Gemmatimonadales bacterium
CGCCGCAATTCGATCCGGGGCGGAAGTATCCCATCCTTTTCTACGTCTATGGTGAGCCGTGGGGCCAGACCGTGCAGGACGATTACGGATACAACGAGTGGCTCTGGCACCTGATGCTGACGCAGCAGGGCTACATCGTGGCGAGCGTCGACAACCGCGGGACGCCGGCGCCGCGCGGCCGCGCCTGGCGGAAGGCGCCGCTCCACCAGTTCGGCGCTCTCCGGGTGCATGACCAGTCACTCGCGGCGAAGGAGATCCTCAAGCGGCCGTACGTCGACACCTCGCGGGTCGGCGTGTGGGGCTGGAGCGGAGGCGGGTCATCGACGCTGCTCCTGATGTTCCGCGCGGCCGACGTCTACAAGGTGGGCATGTCGGTGGCGCCGGTGCCGGACATCAGGAACTACGATACGATCTACCAGGAGCGGTACGTCGGGCTGCCAAGCACGGACAGCGCGGCTTATTACGACGGGTCGGCCATCAACTTCGCCAAGGGACTGCAGGGAGACCTGCTGGTCGTGCACGGGAGCGGTGACGACAATGTGCACTACCAGGGCACGGAGCAGCTGGTCAACGCATTGGTAGCCGCGGGGAAGCCGTTCACGATGATGACGTATCCCAACCGAACCCACGGAATCTTCGAAGGACCGGGCACCACGGTGCACCTCTACAACCTGCTGACCAGGTACCTGAAGGAGAACCTGGCATCACGGCTCGATGTGAGACCGTAGTGCATCCCGAGCCCGCGATGCGGGCGAGGGACCTTGCACGGAGTAGCTGAGAAGCACGGAGTCTGAGAAGGGACGGAGTAATTTGACCTTGGATGGCACTGGCAAGGACCAGCCAAGCTCAGGTTTTTCCGTCCCTTTTCAGACTCCGCTCTTCTCAGCTACTCCGGTGCAAGGTCCCTCGCTCGCAGCGCTCGCTCGGGAGGCCCTGAGGGGTTTCCAGGCCGGCCCGGGCGTTATGGGGGAGAGACCCATATTGCCCTGACTCGAGGAGCCCACAATGGTCCGCCTTTCGATCACTCTCGCTGCCTGTCTCGCGACCGCATCCGCCCTCGCCGCCCAGAAGGCTCCCAACGCCTGCGGACTGCTCACCAAGGCTGAAGTCGACCAGCTGATCAACCGGGGGAAGCCAGTCTCCGGGACGCCGGAAGCCATTTCGCACGCCGGCGGCAAAGGGTCGGTCTGCTTCTATCCGGGCGACGCGCAGGTTGGGATCTACGTCGGCCCCAACTCGCACGCCAACTTCGAGTGGGTTCTCAAGGCCTACAAGATCACCGACAAGGACAAGAAGCCAGTCTCCGGCATCGGCGACAAGGCATACATGTTCTTCGTCGCCAACAAGCACCCTGGGGACCATGGTACCACCCTGGTCATGACCGTGGGTGAGTATACGGTCACGGCCCAGATCGCGGCGCACGTCGGAGAAGCCGATGGCTTCAAAGCGTCGTACTGCAAGTTCCCGGCGGACCTGGACGCCGCGCAGAAGGCGGACTGCGCCAAGGCCATGGCTGACAAGACTGAGCCCCCCGAGACGGTAGCGCCCGCGGTGCAGGAGCTGGGGAAGGTCGTCGCGGCGAAGGTGCGCGCCGGAAAGTTCTGACCATGCGACGCGTGACCTGTGTGATCGCGATGCTGGCGGGTTGCGGAGGAGCTGGCGCGAAGGATGCGCCGGCTGCGTCCACGACGTCCCGTACGGCTTCTACGTCGTCGTGGCCGGATGCGTGTTCCCTCCTGACGCAAGCCGAAGCCGAGGCCGTGCTCGGCGCCCTGGTCCGTGCCCCCTACCCGGATTCCACCCGAAGGGGGTGCGCTTACGAGACCGCGGGCAACAAGACGTTCGTCATCACGCCCGAGTGGCAATACGGGAAACTCGAGCTCGATACCGAGCGCATGGTCGGGGGCATGGCCGCGATGGTGGGCTATACACCAGAGGCCGCCGCGGACACCCTCGAGGGAGCGTGGGATGAAGTTGCGTTCGGCATCACCGGCATTGTCTTCCGGGTGAAGGCCCGATCCCTCACCGTCAACTATGAGAAGTCCTCGACCAATCTCGCCGGAGCGCTCAAGCTGGCGCGGCCCGCGCTGGAGCGGCTGGGCGCGGCTCCGGAGCCCGCGCGAGCAGCCGGCGCGGATGACAAGTGTCCGCTGCGGGCCTCAGTGGTGAGCGAGATCATGGGCCAGGAGGTCCGGCCGCCGGTGGGACCGCAGCTGCAGGACGCCTGCGATTTCGAGCTCGCCATCGACCCGACGGTGCGCATGCAGCTCAAGATCCATCCGGAGAATCTCGGCGACTACGTCTTCGAGGACCTGGCCAACAACGCCAAGGGGATTCTGGGGCAATCGGCATCTCCCAAGAAGGTTGAGATCGGCGAAGGCGGAATGATGTGGGCCTCGACCAACAGTGGCGGCGAGATCGCGGTCAAGGCCCGGGGAAAGGTCTACCACGCGCGGCTCGCCGTGGGCATCACCTCGAGCTCATCCATTTCGGAGGAGGCCCTGCTCAAGCTGGCGGAGCGGATGGTTCAGTAGGGGCGGGCCGGGCAGGGCCCGGCCCCTACGGTTTGAGGTTGCTGATCAGTGGCGCCGTCGGCAGCGACGCGATGTCGATGACCTTCCCACCCTTGATCACGGAGTTGATCCGGCGATAGTTCCGCGCGTTCGCGAGTGGGTCGGCGTCGAGGATCACGACGTCTCCCGCCTTCCCGACTTCCAGCGTCCCGAGTTCGCGGTCCACCTTGTACGCCTTCGCGATGTTGCTGGTGATCGACTTGAGCACTTCCATCGGCGCCATGCCCGCCTCTTCCAGCGCCACCAGGGCATTGAAGTGACCTTCACCGAGCTTGACGCGGGCGTCCACCGAGTCCGCGGCCAGCGTGGGTGACTCGGCGGCGCGGACCGGATTTTCGACGCCGGCATCGGTCGAGACCAGCAGCTTGACCCCGGCCTTCGTCATGTTGCGGGTGTTGATCGCCGAGATCTTCATGTATGGCGTGAGGATCCAGTTGGGATTCTTCTCGGTCTGGGCGTCGAGCGCGCGCTTCGTGATCGCGAGCACCGACACGGAGATGTTCCGCTCGACCAGCTTCCTGATCGTCTCGTCGGGGATCGGGTAGGTCGGCCCCGAGATGTCGCCGTGGGTGAGGATATCGACGCCGGCCTCGATCGCCATGTCCATGCTCTCCGGCGAGGTGACGTGGGTCTGCACCGTCATGCCGGCGCGATGGCCTTCCTCCACGATCACCTTCATCTGGCGTTCCGAGAACGACATCAAGTTCATGTCCACGTGTCCGCTGGCGCCGAACTTGAGGAAGTCGACGCCGAGGCCGGTGTACTTGCGAATGGCCTTCCGGAGGGTATCGGGGGGCATCCACAGCAGGTCACGCCCGGTCCCCTGTTCCCAGTGCTCGTTGGTGCGCTTGACGAACGCCTTTGTGGCGTGCGCGGCGGACTGCTCGAAGAAGTCCGGTCCGAGTGGGCCGCTGAACCCGATGATGTTGCCGGCGAGGTAGACCCGGCTTCCCACCGCCTTTCCCGCGTTGATCATGTCGCGGACCTTGATCAGCTCTTCCCGCGGTCCCCAGGTGTCGAAGACGGTCGTCTGCCCGGTCTTGAGCGCGATCTGCGCGCCCTCGAGGACGACCTGGTCGTAGCGTCCCTCGAACCGGATCAGCTCCTCGAGGTAGCCGTTGAGATAGAGATGGAGATTGGCGTCCATCAGTCCGGGGATGACCCACTTGCCCTGGGCGTCAATGCGTGTCGCGGACGCCGGGATGGTGGTCGATGCGGCGGGTCCGACCGCGGTGATCTTCCCGTTCTCGATCACCACCACACCGTTCGTGATCGGCGCGCGACCGGTTGCATCGATCACGGTTGCGCCGACGATTGCCGTGTTTTGCGCCAGGGCAAGAGCCGTGGTCGAAAGGGAAAGTGCCAGCGTCGTCGCGGCGGTGCGAACCGTGCTCACGCCCATCGAACTGCTCCGGGTTGTGAATTGAGATCGGAACATAGTATATCCGTCATCATGAGGCCGCTCGTCTTGCTTCTGTTGTTGAGCGTTCCCTGCGCCGCGCAGACGCCAACCGTCGAGGAGCGGCTGCGCGACCCCGTCGTGCAGGAAGCGATGGCGGCGATCAATGCCTGGGCCGCCCAGGCGCGCGCGGCCAATTCCGACAGCTATGCGAGCGCGAGCCCGCGATTCCGGGAACGAATCGCGGGCTGGCGCTGGCTCCGCTGGGCCGACGAAACCATACGGCAGTGGGAAGGCGTGGGCGGGGCGCGGGTGGAGAGCGTCGAGGCGGTCTACACCGAAGCGCCCGAGCCGTACCAGGAATGGGTCGGTGTGATCCTGGTCCACGACCGGGCGCGAGGCGGGAAGGTCTTCGAACGGGTGTGGGCGGTCCACGAGAACGGCGGTCCGTGGGCCGTGGTGGACTACGCGCTCTGGGTCGATGGCCAGGCGATCGTCACCAACGCGTACGTCCGCCCGATTCCGTGGATACCGGAGTCGTACGGCGACCGGATGGTCGAGGGGTTCTACTTCCTGCGCAATCCCCGGTAGTACCGAATCGCGAGCACGATGGTGACGAGGAACGTCGCGAGGAGCGCGGCGCCCTGCCGATGGTTCCCCTCGAGCAGGAGCGCGGCGATCCCGTCCGTGTTGTTCGAGCGATTGAAGATGGTATGGGCGACGCCGACCGCGAGCAGGCTCTCACCAGTCCCGCGCTTGATCAGCCCCAAATAGGTGCGAACCACGATTGCGAGCACGCACAGCAGGAGGAAGTTGGAGAAGAACTGGACCACCGAGGGCGTGCCGTTCAGGAGCTGGAGCGGCATGTGAATGCCCGCGAAGGGGACCGCCGTGAGCGCCGCGGAGACGAACAGGTTGTGGCGCTGCTCGAGTCGGGTCTGCATGAAGCCGGCCCAGGAAGATTCTTCCCACCAGTTGACCAGCAGGAACCCGAAGAAGAATCCGCCGACTTCCTTCACCAGCTCGCCGAGCGTCGGCGGATTGAAGGTGTCGCCGAAGATGAGCGCGAGGATCACCGTCGTCGCGGGGAGCGCGAGCAGGATGAAGGCCCACCAGCCGGCGCCGATCCTCCAATCGACGATGCGCTTGAAGAACGCATTGACTGCCGGCCGTCCTCCGTCGAGGGCGGTGACGATGACCGCCGCCGGGAAGAGCGCCAGGAGAACCATCGCCAGCGCCGAAGCCCTTTCGAGGTCGAGGCCAATCCTGGCGGGCAGGGACGCGCCCGGGAGGATGCCGCGCGACGCCAGGACGCCGAGCATCATCAGGGGGACGCCGAGGCCGAAGACGATGGTGAGGTAGAGGGCTATCGGGTGTCTACGGGCCAGGTTGCGCATGGGCGCCACTTACGCGCTCCCGGCGCCGAGGTTTCAATTCCAGACATGTTTACTCTCCTTTTTGCTCTCGCCCTGCAGCAGACGCCCCCGGCCTCCGTCGACAGCGACACCAAAGCCTGGTGGAGAACCACCGTCCTTCTTTCCGGCGACGGCATGGAGGGACGCGATCCCTCGTCGAAAGGGTACGACCGCGCCGCCGAGATGGTGGCGCAGCGGTTTGCGGCCGCCGGGATCAAGCCGCTGGGCGACAGCGGGACCTGGTTCCAGTCGATGCCGATGGAGGAAACGGCGATTACCAGGGCATCGGTCGAGGTGGGCGGGCGGAAGCTCGATCCGCTCCGGGACTTCTACGCCCCGGTCCAGGGGACGCCGGCCTCGCTCGATGCCGCGGTCGCCTATCGTGGATACTGTGGGGCCGATGCCCTGGGAGACGTGACCGGGAAGCTGGTGATCTGCCATGCCACCCGACGGGCCGGCCTGCCGAACGACGCCGCGCGGGTGGCCGCGCTGACCAAGGCGGGAGCGCTGGGGATGATCGCCATCGCCGATCCCGGGTTTAGCGTCGAGCCGCCGCGCTGGCCCTTCGCCTACATGCGGAGCGTGCGCCTCGCGGGGTCGCCGGCGCCGGCGCCCAGGGCCATAGTCTATCTACTGCTTAACGCCGCCGCGCTCGAAAAGGTGATCGCGGGAAGCGGTCGGGATGCCGCGGCGCTCGTCGCCGCCGGGAGCCGGGGCGACTCACTGCCGTCGTTCGAGGTACCGGGCAATCTCAAGGCGACGTTCGAGACCGCGCAGAAAACCTACCGGTCCTCCAACGTGGTGGGGATCCTGGCGGGGACCGATCCGTCGAAATCGCGCGAGGCGATCGTGCTCACGGCGCATCTCGACGGGTACGGATATGGCGAGCCGGTGAAGGGCGACAGCCTCTACAACGGCACCCTCGACGACGCCGCGTACGTGGCACTCATGATCCAGCTGGCCGAGCGGTTGAAGGGGAAGGGATACGCTCGACCGCTCATCTTCGTCGCCTTGACGGGCGAAGAAAAGGGGTTGCTCGGCTCCAACTGGTTCACGGCACACCTTCCGGTGCCGAAGCAGGAAATCGCGGCCAACATCAACCTCGACCAGCTCCGGCCCCTCTTCCCGCTCGAGCTGCTCACCGTCCACGCGCTCGAGGAGACCAGCCTCGGCGACGATGCACGCGCGGTCGCGACATCGCTCGGCATCACGGTCCAGAACGACCCGGAGCCGGAGCGGAACCTCCTCATGCGGTCCGATCACTGGACGTTCATCCGGGCGGGTATTCCCGCGATCAACTTCGTCTTCGGGTTCAAGCCAGGGAGCGAGAGCGAGCGGATCTACCGGCAATGGTACCGCGAGGGATACCACACGCCGCAGGATGACACCAACCAGAAGATCGACTGGAAGGCCGCGGGACTCTTCAACCGGTTCTACTATGGCCTGGTGGAACGGGTGGCGGGCCAGGAGACGACGCCGTCCTGGAAGCCGGGGAGCAAACTTCGGCCGACGACGTGAGCGCATGGGCATCGACTCGCCTCGGACTCCCTCCTCGCCCGCGCGGAACGGATTGGCTGAATATCCGGATATAGCGGATAGTGCTCTCGGAGACCCCGACCGGTAGCTCTCAGCACAATATCCCGGATATTCAGATATTCGGCATATCCTGTAGCGTCTGAGGGTGGTGTGGCATGATGGTCCCTGGCAGGTTTCCCTCCGCGTTTTTGTGCCACTTCGAAGGGGATCCGTAGCGTTTGGGTTCGATACGGTGTGCGAGTACTATCCCTGCATGATTCTCTCTGTCATGCTGGCTCTGGCCGGCTTGAGCCCGGCGTCAGATTCGATTCTCGTACGCGTGGAGCGACAGCTTCGCGCCCAGGAAGCGCGTCTGATCGCCTTCCGCCGAGACATCCACCAGCATCCCGAGGTATCGCTCCAGGAGAAGCGCACGGCCGGGAAGGTGGCCGAGCGGCTCAAGGAGCTGGGGCTCGAGGTGCGCACCGGGGTGGGTGGTCACGGCGTCGTCGCTTTCATTCGGGGAGCGAAGCCCGGTCCGCTGGTGGCGTATCGCGCCGACATGGACGCGGTGCCGTCCAACGATCCCGACCCGGTCGAGTTCAAGTCGCTCACGCCGGGAGTGCGTCATATCTGCGGCCACGATCTGCACACGACGATCGGCGTCGCGATCGCGGAAGGACTCGCGGCCCAGCGCAAGGATCTCCCGGGCTCGATCATGCTCATCTTCCAGCCGGCCGAAGAGCGGGTGCTGGGGGCCAAGGCGATGCTCGCGGACGGGGTCTTCGGCAAGGAGAAACCGGTCGCCATTTACGGCGTGCACACTGCGCCCCTCAACGTTGGCCAGCTCGGTACCCGGCCCGGCCCGATGATGGCCGCGATCGACGCGATCCGCATCACGGTGTCCGGCAACGGCAACAAGACTGTGATCGCGGACTCGATCGTGCGGCACATCAACGCACTCTCGACGCTTACGCTGCAGGACGCACTACGGGATGCGGGCGGCCAGGACATGCCGGTCGAGGCCCTGATGGCTTCGGCCGTGGCGCGTCCCGGGGAGGGCCGCGGTCTGACGATCCAGGGCCAGATCAGCAGCGCGAGCGCGAACGCGCGAGCCGCGGCCCGGAGGGAACTCCAGGGATACGTCGCCGGTCTTCATCCGCCGGGTGTGGATGTGCAGCTCAAGTTCGAGGAGCGATTCGCGTCCGGCGTGAGCAACGACGCGAGGCTCATGGAGCGCGCCAACACCGTGATCAGGGGTACGCTCGGAGATGAGTCGGTCGTGACGGTTCCCGTTGCGCCACCGGTGTTCAGCGAGGACTACGGGTTCTTCACGGACCAGGTACCTGGTGTCTTCTGGTTCCTGGGGGTGAGCAATCCCGCCAAGGGAACGGTTGGGATGCCGCACAGCCCGGGCTACGTGGCGGACGAAGGAGCGATCCTGGTCGCGGCGCGGGCCATGACGGCCGTATTGCTCGATCGACTCAATCGATAGTGGCCGACGACTCGACGAAACCACCCGCGGCCCTTCGTGAGGGTCACGCGCTGACGGGGCTGGGTTACACCAGGCCGCTGCTGACGCGTTCGTTCACGAGGCTTGAGGAGACCAGCTCATCGCCGGGCGAAGTCGCGATTGCCGAAGAGGTGCCGGTCTCACTGGTCTATAACATGCGTCCCCACGTGGTCATGATGGCGACGCCGTCGGACCTCGAGGACTTCGCCGTCGGGTTCACGATCACGGAAGGCATTGTCGCCAGCGCGAAGGAAATTGCCGGCGTCGAGGTGATCCGCCACGCCCAGGGCATCGAAGTGCAGGTGATGATCGATGAAGCCGCGGGAGAACAGCTCAAGAGCCGGGGAAGGTCACTGATCGGGAGGACTGGGTGCGGACTCTGCGGCGTCGAGTCGATCCAGGACGCCTTGCGGGAGCTCCAGCCGGTCAGCTCCGACCTGCGCATACCGATCGAGTCGCTGTATCGCGTCGAAGAGGAGCTGCCCGCCCTGCAGACCTGGAACCGTGAGACTGGAACGATGCACGCCGCCGCGTGGGCGACGCCGGACGGCGTGCCGAGGGTCGCGCGCGAAGATGTCGGACGACACAACGCGCTCGACAAGGTCATTGGAGCCCTGGCTCGGGCAGGCACCGAGGCCGCAACGGGCTTCTTCGTGCTCACCAGCCGGGCGAGCTATGAGCTGGTGCAGAAAGTGGTCGCCTCGGGCGCGCCGCTCCTGGCGACTGTCTCACGTCCCACCGGGCTGGCCATCCGCCTCGCGGAAGCAGCGAACCTCACCCTGGCGGCGCTGCTGCGCGGTCGGAGCGCGAACGTCTATGCGCACGGGGAGCGACTCGTCCCCTAGTCGCAGCCGGTTTCACGGCGGAGGGTGTAGAGGTTCTGGGAGAGACTGTGGCGGGCGTGTTCTTCGCCCGCCTCACCCCAGAGAACCCCGGCGACTCGCTCGCGGCTGAGGCCGCGCTTGCCCGCGCTCGCGACCAGCGCGAGGAGGGCCATCCGCCGGGCCCCGAGCGGGGGCAGGGGCTGGTCGGAGTCGATCCAGAGTCCGCCAAAAGTCCGAAGCCGCACGGCTCGAATCTGCGGGCGATATGGGCCCCGGCGGAACAGTGTGCAAGAACGGGAGTCCCGGGCCCCTCCTTATATACGAATCGAAAGGAGCACCCATGACCCGGCTCGGAACCGCCGCGTGTCTGTTGATCCTGTTGTCGGGCTGTGCGTCCGTGACCCCGATCGGGAACCTGCTCAACAACCCGGCGCACTACGAGGGAAAGTCGGTCAGCATCAAGGGGGAAGTCCAGGAGGCAGCCGGCGGCTTCGGGCTCGGCGCCTTTCAGGTGCGGGACAAGACCGGCACGATCCCGGTCGTGAGCTCCGCGAGTCCGCCCCGTTCCGGGGCCCAGATCGGCGTGAAGGGGAAATTCCAGTCGGTGTTTACCATCGGGACGCGAAGTCTCGCGGTGATTCGCGAAGAGAGCCGGTCGACACCATAAAGAGGGCCGGGCAGTTGCCCGGCCTGTGCGGTCCTTACTTGAGCCGTTTCGCTTCCTGCTTCGAGTCGTCGCTCTCGATCACCATCTTTTCGACCTCACCCGCCGCGTTCGACACGAACTCGA
>DATEOL010000403.1:0-5852 GCA_035274025.1 Gemmatimonadales bacterium
GTTCGGCGGTTAGGACGGTTAGGACGGTTAGAGCGGTGGGAAACCGCCGCAACCGCCCCAACCGCCCCAACCGCCTCAACCGCCGCTTGTCGCTCGTCGCCCGAAGATCACCGCAAACGCAACCGCCGCTGCTGCAATTCCCCACCATTGCACTATGTAGGAAAGATGCGGTCCGTCATCCAGCGCCGGGAGCGTCGCCAGCACCGGCCAGGGACGTGATGTATCCGGCCGCGATTCCCTTGTTGTCTCGAACAGGTAGACCTCGAGCGCGGGGTAGGGCAGCCTGGCCCGTACGGTCGCGCGGTCGAGACGATGCCACGTGGTATCACCCTTTACGACAACCGGCGCGGCGCCCTCCGGATCATCGGGAACCGCGACCAGGATGCCTTCGACGGTCCGTTCCCCTGGTGTGACATCGATGGTGCTGGTATCCGGCCGGAGCGCGTCATCCGCGGGGACGAAGCCGCGGTGAACCAGCACGGCGGCATCGCGTCCCGACAGCTTCATCGGAACCACCAGGTGGACGCCCGGCGCCTCGCGCTCGACCCGACCTCGGAGAATGAAAGCGTGGGAGTAGTCGAATGTCCCGCTTGCCGTGGCCCTGCGTTGGCTCAGCGAATCGTCCGTCTCGAGCGCGTTGAGCGACACCGGCGGCAGCGTTCGACCGGCGAGGGCGATGCGATTCGCGGCGCGCCGGGCCTGGAGCCGGCCGAGCTGCCAGAAGCCGAGCCCGGTCGCTCCGGCCGCGGCGATGAGGCAGACGGCGATGAGCGCGAATCGTGTCCCACTTCTCACGAGTGTCCCCGGCCGGAGACAGCAGCCGACAGCGAAGGCGTCAGTCGCACATCCATAAACGCGCACATTTCAACAAGATAGCGCGAGGCCGGCGATGGAATGACGTTTGCTTACAGTGAGCAGTGAGCAGTAAGCAGTGAGCAGTGAGCAGTGAGCAGTGAGCAGTAAGCAGTAAGTCCTGTGCTTTGTGCTCCGTGCTCTTCGCCCCTGGAGGCAAGATGGTTCGCCCGATCGCAGTCGCCGTCCTCGCGTTGTCAGCGATCGCTGTCATCTCGGATTCCGCCAGCGCCCAGCGCAAGGGACTGGTCGATGTCTCGCCCCCGCATTTCCGCAACGGATTGTGGCTCGAGGGGGCACTCGGCTGGGGTGAGGAGAGTTACAAATTCGCCAACGACCCTTACACCGACGGGCTGAGCAAGCCGACCTTCGGCCTCCGCATGGGCGGCACCCTCGGTCCCCATTTCCGTCTCGGCGCGGAATGGAATATCTGGTGGAACAACTACCAGGAGATCGATTCCGAGGGTCTCCCTGTCGACGTGAACGAGACGTTGAACGCCATCATGGCCATCGGACGACTGTATCCCGCCAAGAGCCTCGGCCTGTTCCTGAAGGGTGGCGTGGGACTCGGGATCACCCACGCCGGTGTGGAGTTTGGGAACGCGACGACCGAGACCGGATTCGTATCGAGTCTTGGCGCGGGCTGGGAAATCAAATTGAGCCGGAACCTGTTCTTCACGCCGGCGGTCGACTGGTACCAGCATTCCTTCGAGAAGCGCGACGATGACACGCTGTACGAGCGGCTGTTCAACGTCTCGATCGGGGTCACCTGGCAACCCGGCCGCTAGCGCGCGGCTTAAAGGCCTAAAGACCTAAAGACCTAAAGTAGCCCGGAAAACAACGCGTCCAGAACCGGTTTTAGGTCTTTAGGTCTTTAGCTCTTTGGTCTTCAGGTCCTCTATTCCTGGGTTCCCACCAAGCCACCTGTCGCTCGAGGATTGACGACGCGGAACTTCTGCTTCATCACTTTCCCCGCCACACTGACGACCACGACATAATCTCCCGGCTCCGCGTTCGGCTGCGGTGACGGCGTCGGCATCAGCGCCTGCATCGCCTGGAATCCGCCGAGTCCCTGGGCAATCTGTCCCGCCGCGGATCCGCCGCCACCGCCGCCACCACCACTACGTGCTGCGGCCCCACCACCCTGGGGACCGGTGCTGACCGTCGGTCCTTCGCCAGGACGCGCGCGATACGCCGGCACACCGGGCTCGCTGCCGCCGCCACCGCCTCCACCGCCACCGAATCCGGCAAACCCTCCACTCATGATCGTCGTCTTGGCCGAGTCGAGCGCGGGACGCTCGACGCCGCCGGCCGCGAACAGTGAGTCGATGACCCTGTCGATGCGCGCCGAGAGCGTGATGCTGTCGCGGCGTCCGGCCGGCGTGAGTGGCGGACGGGGTGGGCGCCTGCCGAGGAGGTTCCAGTACACCCGCTGCAGACCGGCCGATCCGCTGCCGGTGAGGGTCTGCACCGTGTCACCCGCGGGGTCGAGAATGGCGATCTGCGCGCGCCCCGAGGGCTGGCCCGGCCCCACCCGATAGATGAACTCCGCGCCCTGGAGCGGGCTGTTGGTGCTGAACCGCATGTGACCCTGGTCGGCGCCGCCACCCATCTGGTCGTCGGGCGCCTGATTGAGGCGGTACGCGGTCCGCGGCTTGAAGAGGTATGCGCCGGCGGCCATGATGTCGCCGGTGAGCTCCTCGAGCGGCGCGATGTCCACGATCCAGATCGAGCGTCCGTGGGTTCCCGCGATCAGCTCCTTTTCACGGGGGTGAATCTTGAGGTCGTGCACCGGAACCGTCGGCATCCCCGTCATGAAGCGCTGCCAGGTCCCGCCGCGATCCGTCGAGACCCAGGCACCGAGATCGGTTCCCGCGAAGAGCAGGTTCTTGTTGACCGGATCCTCGCGGATCACGTGGACGAAGTTGATTCCGCCCCTGGGCAGCCCGCCGGCGATCGAGCGGAAGGTGCGACCGAAGTCCTCGCTGACAATCGCGTAGGGAGCGAAGTCGCCGTTCCGGTGGTTGTCGAAGGTGACGTAGAAGGTCGCGCTGTCGTGTGAGGACGGCTCGATCCGGCTCACGTACGTGCCGGGCGGGATGCCGGGAATGCGGGAGGTGAGGTCTTCCCACATTCCCCCATCGTTTCGCGTAAGCCAGAGCTTGCCGTCGTCGGTCCCGGCGTACAGCAGCCCCGGACGGATCGGTGATTCCGCCAGCGACACGATGGTGGCGAAGGTCTCGGCGCCGGTGTTGTCGGGCGTAATGCCGCCGGTCGCGCGGGTGCTCACCCGGATCTTCATGGTGTCGCGCATGGTGAGGTCGGGCGAGATCGCGAACATCCCGTCGCCCCGCTTGACCGACTTCATGACGCGATTGGCGCCCATGTAGAGCGTGTTGGGATCGTGCGGCGAGAGCAGGAATGGCGTGTTCCAGTTCCACCGGAGGGCGAGATCGCTGGAATCCTGGGTTGCGCGGCGGCGGAACTCCGCGATGCGAGCCTTCTGCTCCTTTGTTTCCGGGAGCGTCGTGTCGGGACGAATGGCGATGATCGAGTCCTGCCACCGCAGGTACGTCGGGCGCCACGCCGGCTTCACCAGGGCAACGCGGCTGCCGGTGCGATAGTCGAGCCGGCCGATGTTCCCGCCCTGTGACTCGCTGTAGATGATGTTCGGGTCGGTCGGGTCCTGCGCGGTGTGGAATCCGTCACCGCCACCCACGTTGTACCAGTGCACGTTGGTGATCGGTCCGCGGCGGCGGCTCGGTCCGCACCACGACCCGTTGTCCTGCAGTCCCCCGCAGACGTTGTAGGGGACGGCCATGTCGTAGCTGACGTTGTAGAACTGGCCGATGGCGATCGCATTCGGGAAGATGTAATTGCCGCCGCCGTCGAAGCTCACCGCGATGCCGCCGTCGTTGCCGACGACGAGATAGTTCGGGTCGTTGGGGTCGATCCACATCGCGTGATGGTCGACGTGCAGTCCCTGCGTCGCGGTTTTCGCGGTCTTGCCGCCGTCGGTCGAGAGGTTGACGGGCGTCGAGGACCACCAGACCCGGTCAGGGTTCTTCGGGTCGACGCGCACCTGCGAGTAGTAGAACGGCCGCACGTTCTGCGGCTGCATCTTGTTCCAGGTGCCGCCGCCGTCTTCGGACTTGTAGAGTCCACTGGGCCGCACCTGTGCCTTGGCGCCCGCGGTGGGCTTCGGGTTCGGCATCGTGTCGGCTTCGACCAGCAGGTACATGATCCGCGGATTGCTGCGCGCCAGGCCGATCGAGATGCGGCCGAGGGTGGACTCGGGAAGTCCGTTGCCCTTGACCTGGGTCCAGCTCTCGCCGCCGTCGGTGCTCTTCCAGAGTCCCGACCCGGGGCCGCCGCTCCTGAGGTAATACGGGCCCCGCACCCGCTCCCAGCTCGAGGCCCAGAGCACATTCGGATTGGAGGGATCGATCGCGAGGTCGACGAACCCCGCCTTGTCGCTCACGAACTTGACCAGCCGCCAGGTCTTGCCGCCGTCGGTGGTCTTGTAGATGCCGCGCTCGGGATTGCTGCGCCAGATGGTACCGAGTGCCGCGACCCAGACGGTGTTCGGATCCGTCGGGTGCACGATGATGCGGCCGATGGTCTCGGTTTCCTTGAGGCCGATGAACTCCCACGTCTTGCCGCCATCGGTGGACTTGAACATTCCCCCGCCCGGCGAGATGGAGTTGCGGGAGTCCTCCTCCCCGGTGCCGAGGTAGAGCGTGTTGCTGTCCGAGGGGGCGATAGCCACGTCGCCCATGGAGATCACGGGCTGGTCCATCCCGAAGACCAGGTCGAACGTGGTGCCGGCGTTGGTGGTCTTCCAGAGCCCACCCGCGGCGGTCGCCACGTAGAAGGTGCGCGACGGGCTGGGCAGGCCTTCGATGTCGGAGACGCGGCCGCTCATGTTCGCCGGACCGATCGAGCGCCACTTGAGGCCTGCGAGCAGGGCGGAGTCGAGCGGCTGGGTGACCTGAGCCGGGAGCCGTGAGCCGTAAGCCGTGAGCAGGAGCAGTGCGAGGGCAATTCGCATGGAATGGTCCTTGGAGTCGACGGTCGACAGTCTAGGGGCGAAAAGATATTGCCACGAGGAAATTACGCCTTCCACTCAGGAATCCTTAACATCGAACTTTCGACCTTGGACCGTCGACCGTAGACCGTAGCCAAGTTGACGCCTAAGTCGATATGCGCTAAGATTTTCGCTCACCCCGCCCTGGTGGTGAAATTGGTAGACACGCTATCTTGAGGGGGTAGTGCCGAAAGGCATCGCGGTTCGAGTCCGCGCCAGGGCATTTGGTCTCTCCGCCACTGTAGCTCAGGGGTAGAGCTCTCGATTCGTAATCGAGCGGTCGTCGGTTCAATTCCGACCAGTGGCTCTCACCCCAAAGCAATCAGCCCGTCCGGACTATAGTCCGGACGGGCTACGTGCTTTCGGTCGGAGGGGTCGGGCTCGCCTCGGGCGTCGAGCGCCCGCTTTTGCTCACCCAATCAGGCCCGAATACCTTTTCCCGGGAGAAGAACGGCAAGCGCGCCGAGTACAATGGCGTCCTTCCTCGACCAGAACCTCAAACGCTGGAGCCTTGCCGTGGTGGAATCGACGAAGAAGGCGCACCTCAAGTATCTCATTCGGCTCCGGAAAGAGACCACGCCTTGATGTTCCTCACGTCGCGGGCGATGGTGCTCCTGCTGATCCTCACCACGATGCCCCAGGCGGGTCGGACCGCACTCGACCGTTGCGCGATCGGCGAGCAGCCGGCGGCCAGGTATCAGCTGCCGGCCCATCTCAACGAGGTATCCGGCCTGGCCGTCGGAGGACGCGGGACCTTGCTTACCCATGGCGACGAAGCCGGGGTCATCGATGTCCTCGAGGGATCGACGCTCAAGCTGAGTCGTGCGATCCATCTTCAGGGAATTCCGAGGGACGATTTCGAAGGGATCGCGGCGGCGGGGGATTCGGTGGCGCTCATGACGTCAACGGGGAA
>DATEOL010000404.1:0-4160 GCA_035274025.1 Gemmatimonadales bacterium
GGCTCACGGCTCACGGCTCACGGCTTACGGCTTACGGCTTACGGCTTACGGCTTACGGCTTACGGCTTACGGCTTACGGCTTACGGCTTACGGCTTACGGCTGTTTCCCGGGGTATTTGGCGAACCAGGACATCATGTACAGCTGCGTCCGCATCCAGTTCGACGGCACCGATTCGGTCCCGTGCCATTCGTTCTCGAACCGGAGCAGGGTCGTGGGAATCCCGCGCACCTTGAGCGCCGAGAAGTACTCCTCGCTCTGCGGCATCGGGGTGCGGAGGTCGAGGTTGCCGGTCATGATCACGGTTGGCGTCTTCACGTTCCCGACGTACATGATCGACGACTGCTTGAGCCACTGTTCCGGCTTTTCCCAGAACGGCGCGCCGAAGAAATTGTAGGTGAAGAGCGGCACGTCGGTATGGCCCGCGAAGCTGAGCCAGTTGGTCACCGGGCAGCGCACCGCCGCGCCGGCGAACCGGTCGGTGTGGCCGATTACCCAGCTCGAGAGCACGCCGCCGCCGGAACAGCCCGCCACGTACATCCGGCTCTTGTCGACGTACCCCCGCGCCACGGCGCTGTCGACGCCCGCCATCAGGTCATCGTAGTCGACCGACGGATAGGCCTGGTCGATCGCGTTGCCGAACGCCGTGCCGTATCCGGTGCTGCCGCGCGGGTTGGTGTAGAGCACCACGTAGCCGTTCGCTGCCCAGGTCTGCCACATGTAATCGAAGCCCACCGAGTACATCCCGTGCGGCCCGCCGTGGATCTCGAGCAGCATCGGGTACTGCTTGCCGCGCTCGTAGCCGATCGGCTTCACGATCCATCCCTGCACCTTCGCCCCGCCGCTCGAGGTGTACCAGATCTCCTCGGCGGTCGCGAGCTTCTTCCCGGCCAGCAGGTCTTCGTTGATGCTGGTGAGCTGTACCACGTCGGCCCCGCTCTTCGTGCGGGTGATCTTCACCACGTCCTCGGGTGCGGTGAAGGTGGATCGAGTCCCGACCAGCATGCCGGTCCTGGTGATTCCGCCCAGGGAGATGACCTGCGGACCCGTGGTCACCGCCTTGGGCCCGGACCCGTCGACGGGCAGGAAGATCACGTTGCGTGAGCCCTTGTCCTCGGGAGCGAGGAAGAGCCCGCTGCCATCCGGCGCCCAGATCGGTGACCCCGGATCGCGATCCATGCCGCCACTGATGTTCTTGACGCCGGAGCCGTCGGCGTTCATGAGCATCAGGTCCTGGGTATGGTAGGTCTGCTTGGTGAAGGTGTGGCCCGCGAACGCGATCTTCGAGCCATCGGGTGAGACCACCGGACCGGTCCAGCGGCCCCGCTCCGGCGTGAGTCGCTTCCGCGCGCCGGTCGCGACGTCGATCGCGTAGATGTTGCTGTCGCGGTAGTTCATGTCGCCGTCGCTCTCGCCGAACCCATCGACGAGGATCGTTTTGCCGTCGGGCATCCAGTCCCACCCCGCGCCGAAGGTGAGCGCGTCGAACGGCGCGCCGACACTCCAATCACCGGTGGTGATTTCGCGGGCGGACCCGCCATCGGCCGGCACGACGAAGATGTGGCTGAACCCGGTTCGGGTATATCCCGACCGATCGAGCCGGTAGTGGAGCCGGTTCACCACTCGCGGTGGGGCGGTCCACTTGCCGTTCGCGGGCGCGGACGGCATGTCGATCGCCCATTCGTCCGACTTGGGCACGAACATCACGAAGCCGATCCACTTGCCGTCGGGCGACCAGCGCAGGCTTCCCGGTCCCTCGGCGAGGCGGGTGATCTGGGAGGTCGCGCCTTCGGAATCCATCCAGCGCACGAAGACCTGCGCGCCTTTGGGTTCCTCGGAGGCGCCGACGTATGCGATGCGACTTCCGTCGGGAGACCAGACCGGACCGCCCCCCTTCACCAGGAAGCGGTTCCGCCCCCCGTCGGCATCCATGATCCAGATCGCCGACTCCCACTTGTCGTTCACCTTGTCGACCCAGCGGCGGGAGTAGACGATCGTCTTGCCGTCGGGCGAGACCTTCGCATCGCCGACGTCTTCGAGATCGAGGTAGCGGCTCACGGTGAGGAGAGTGTCTCCCGTGGCCTGCTGTTGAGTGAGGAGCGCCGATGCCGCGAGGAGTATGGCTAGCATTGTTGCCAAGTTTTTGAAGGGGTCAGGTGGCCGCGAGGCGCGACCTTCTCCGGGAAAGTTCCAGTTCAACCCGCGCCAGGATCATCTCGACCCCGATCCGGTTGTGCCCGCCCTCAGGCAGGATCACGTCGGCCCATCGCTTCGACGGCTCGACGAATTCCAGGTGCATCGGCCGGACGGTGGTCAGGTACTGCCGGATGACGTCCTCCATGGTCCTGCCCCGCTCGGCCACGTCCCGCTGCAGCCGCCGGATGAACCGGACGTCGTCATCGACATCCACGAAGATCTTGATATCGAACAAGGCCCGCAACCGCTGGTCCGCGAAGAGCAGGATTCCGTCCACCAGGATCACCTCGCGCGGCGTGATCGGAACCACCTGGGGGGACCGGTTGTGCTGCGCGAAATCGTAGACCGGCTTGAGGATCGACTCCCCGGCCCGGAGCCGGGCCAGGTGATCGGCCATCAGCTCGGTGTCGATGGAATCGGGATGGTCGTAATTGACCTGGCGCCGCTCTTCCATCGTGAGGTGGGTCAGGTCCTTGTAATACGCGTCCATGTCGATGAACGCTGCGTCCATCCCCAGGAAGTCGTAGATCGCCCGGGCGACCGTGGTCTTGCCGGACCCGGAGCCGCCAACCACACCAATCAGCAATGGGGGCATGGCTTGGAGGATAACAGTCTACGGTCTACGGTCTACGGTCGACAGTCTACGGTCGACGGTCTACGTATCTTTGGGCCACCCCTCACCAGCAGAACCCATGCAACGCCTGTTCTTCGCCGTCGCCCTGCTGCTGCCGGCAACACCAAACCCGTCGACCGTAGACCCTCGACCGTCGACCGACCCCGCGCTCAAGAAAGAGGCGATCGCCAGCATCGACCGGCGATCCGCCGAGATGACGAAGCTCTCGCTCCAGGTCTGGGAGTTCGCCGAGACGGCGCTCCGGGAATCGCGCTCCTCCGCGATCCTCGCCGACTACGCCGAGAGCCAGGGATTCCGGGTCACCCGCGGCGTGGGCGGCCTTCCGACCGCGTTCACCGCGGAGTTCGGCTCCGGAAAGCCGATCATCGGAATCATGGGCGAGTACGACGCCCTTCCCGGCATTTCCAACAAGGTGCTCCCCGAAAAGACTCCGCTGCTGGGCGGGGCCCCCGGCCACGGCTGCGGGCACAACCTCTTTGGCGTCGCGAGCCTGGGCGCGGCCTCGGCGATCAAGGACCTGATCGCGGCCGGCAAGCTCAAGGGCACCGTGCGCTTCTATGGAACGCCCGCGGAGGAATCGGTTGGCGGCAAGATCTACATGGCGCGCGAGGGACTCTTTAAGGACATCGACGTCATGCTGGTCTGGCATCCCGCGTTCAATACCGAAGCTGATGTGACCAGCTCCCAGGCGATCATCGATTTCACCGTGGAATTCCGGGGCAAGACCGCTCACGCGGCCGCCGATCCCTGGAATGGCCGGAGCGCGGCCGACGGCGCCGAAGCGTTCATGCACGGCGTGAATTTGCTCCGGGAGCACGTCAAGCCCTCGGTGCGCATGCACTACGTGATCCAGGAGGCCGGCAAGGTCCCCAACGTGGTGCCCGACTATGCCAAGGTCTGGATGTGGGTGCGGGACTCGAAGACCGATGGCGCCGAGCAGGTCCTGACCCGGGTGCGTGATATCGCCGAGGGAGCCGGGAAGATCGCCGGCGTGGAGTCGAAGCTCACCGTGCAGGCCGGAGACTACCACATCCTCGTCAACTACACCGGTGCCAGGTTGCTGTACCAGAACATGAGCGCCCTCCCCCGTATCACCTACACGGAAGACGAACAGCTCTTCGCCCGCGCGGTGCAGAAGGCGGCGGGTGTTCCGGAGAAGGGAATGGTCGACTCCCTCAACACCCTCAAACCGCCGGGCCTCGAGCCCGAGGGTGGTTCGACCGACGTGGGCGACGTGAGCTGGCTGGTTCCAACCCTCCACTTTTCGCTCACGACCGCGCCCTTCGGCGTTCCGTGGCATGCCTGGCCGGTGGTCGCCTCGTCGGGTCACAC
>DATEOL010000405.1:0-2573 GCA_035274025.1 Gemmatimonadales bacterium
CGGGACTCGATCGCGGTGACTTCATCAACACGGTCGACGGCGAGAAGATCGCGACGGTGGCCGATCTCGAACGGATCATCCGGGCAAAGAAGCCGGGTGACGTCATCAAGGTCGGCTTCGAGAGCCGGGGCGAAACCCAGGAGGCAACGATCACCCTTCGCGCGAGCCCGCGCGTGGAATTCGTCACCTTCGAGGCCGCGGGACGCGAGGTGACCGAGGCCATCCGCGCCTTCCGCACCGCCTGGGTCGGGTCGAAGGCGCATTGAGCTTCCTCCTCTACGGCG
Organism: Gemmatimonadales bacterium; assembly: GCA_035274025.1. Lineage (GTDB taxonomy): Bacteria > Gemmatimonadota > Gemmatimonadetes > Gemmatimonadales > GWC2-71-9 > SZUA-320. The sequence continues at coordinate 285 of DATEOL010000405.1, forward strand.
CCAACGGCTACACCGGCCGGCTGATCGCTCGGGAGGCGAAGAGCCGGGGGCTTCGCCCCACCCTGGCCGGGAGGAATGCGGCCGAAGTCGGGACGCTTGCCGCCGAGCTGGGGTTGGAGCATCGCGTCGCATCGCTCGATGATCGCGCCGCGCTCGCTGCGGCGATCAACGGGCATCGCGCCGTGGTGCACGCGGCGGGGCCGTTCGGCAGGACCTCGGCGCCGATGTTCGACGCTTGTCTCCGGAGTGGTGCTCACTACCTCGACATCACCGGCGAGATCGGCGTATTCGAGGCGCTCGCCGCGCGTGACGCCGAGGCGAAAGCGAGAGGAATCACGGTCCTTCCGGGCGTAGGCTTCGACGTCGTCCCCACCGATTGCCTCGCACTCCACCTGAAGCAACGGCTTCCCTCGGCGACTTCGCTGGCTCTCGCGTTCATGGCGCGGGGCGGGATCTCACGGGGGACCGCGCTCACGACGGTCGAGCGCCTGGGGCAACCCGGCATGGTGCGGAAGGGCGGCAGGCTGACGCCGGTGAAGCTCGGCTATCGCACCCGGCACGTCGATTTCGGACATGGTCCGGTGCTCACGGTGACCATTCCCTGGGGGGACGTCGCAACGGCCTGGTACTCGACCGGCATTCCCGACGTCGAGGTCTATCTCGCGGTGCCGCCGACCGCGATCCGCTCGCTCCGGATGTCCCGATTCCTTGCCCCGGTGCTCAAGCTGCCACCGGTGAAGGCGCTGGTCGGCTGGTCGATTCGCCAGCGTGGAGCGGGACCGAGCGACGCTGCACGCGCTCGGGGTGGAACCATCGTGATGGGAATGGTGGAGGACGGAAGCGGGGGCAAGGCGGTCGCACGGTGGAGCGGCCCGGATGGGTACACGCTCACGGCGCACACCGCGCTCAATGCGGTGTCGCGCGTGCTGGATGGTGGGATCGCCACGGGGTTCCAGACACCGAGCCTGGCGTTCGGGGCAGATTTCGCATTGCAGGTTCCGGGAACGAGCCGCGAGGATCTATGAATTTCCGGTCGACGTTCATGGTCGTGATGCTGGCCGCCGGCCGTTGGACGCTGGCGCCCGCCCAACAGCGCTACGACCTGGTCATCCGCGGCGGGACGGTCATCGACGGAACCGGCGCCGCGGGTTACCCGGCCGATCTGGCTGTCCAGGCAGGCCGCATCGTCCGCGTCTCGCGAACACCGATTGACGCCTCCTCGGCAGTGCGCACCATCGACGCCACGGGCCTCGTCGTCGCGCCCGGGTTCATCGATCTCCACGCCCACATCGAGGGCATCGACAAGATGCCCGACGCCGAGAGCGAGGTCCGACAGGGCGTGACCCTCGCGTTAGGCGGACCCGATGGAGGCGGGCCGGCGCGGTTCGCCTCGTATGTCCGCAGGGTCGACTCGCTGCCTCTTGGCCTCAATGTCGGCTATCTCACCGGGCACAACAGCATTCGGCGCGAGGTGATCGGGATGGCCGACCGTGCGCCGACGCCGGAAGAGCTGGAGGGGATGAAGCTCATGGTGGCGGAGGCGATGCACGCGGGAGCGTTCGGGATCTCCACCGGCCTCTTCTACCTGCCCGGCATCTTTTCCAGGGTGGACGAGGTGATCGCGCTCTCGAAGGTGGCCGCCGATTCGGGCGGCATCTACACTTCGCACCTGCGCAACGAAGGCGCCAGACTCTTCGAGGGCGTCGCCGAGGCCATCGAAATCGGGCGACAGGCGCATATCCCGATCGTACTGACGCATCACAAGGCCGTCGGCCAGCCCAACTGGGGGAAGAGCGTCGAGACGCTTGCCATGATCGATTCGGCGCGCGCCGCGGGTATCGACGTGATGGCGGATCAGTATCCCTACACCGCGTCCTCAACGGCGCTCGCCGCGCTCTTCCCGCCCTGGTCGCTCGAGGGTGGCGACAGCGCATTCCGTCGCCGCGCGAAGGATCCTGTCCTCCTCGACAGCCTCACCCGGGGCATCATCTGGAACCTCGAGAACGATCGCGGCGGCGGTGAGATCCGGCGGGTGCAATTCGCGAGCGTGGGGTGGAATCGTTCACTCGAAGGGAGGACACTCAGGGACTGGGCGGTGCAGCGCGGACTCGAGCCGACGCCGGAGAATGGCGCAAAGCTGGTGGTGGAAGGCCAGCTGAGGGGAGGCGCCAGCATGATCTATCACGTCATGGATGAAGCCGACGTCGAGCGCATCATGCGCCACCCGATGACGATGATCGCGTCGGATGGATCACTCAGCCGCCCCGGCATGGGCGTCCCGCACCCGCG